>MHKK01000017.1:0-10764 GCA_001818365.1 Candidatus Komeilibacteria bacterium RIFCSPHIGHO2_01_FULL_52_14 | reverse complement strand
AACGGAAAGCTCGCGAGCCCCTATACCCCCCTCTCCAAAATCCAGGAGCTTCGCGTACGATCGGTTCATTCGCTGCTCCACTATGTTTCAAAAGACGACCCTGTAGGCCCCATCCCCGAACCCCCCGAGGACGACCCACAATATCCGTTATGGGAACAGCCGATACAAAAGTGGGCACAGGAGAACGGTTACACGAGTGTTACTATCCCGACGGAAATCGACGATCAGTATCGCGCTCAGGATCAACCGTCGGTCATCATTACCGCTCCCCAGAATAACGCAATAATTAATTCCGCGAACTATACCTTTACGGTCAACGTCAGTTCGCCGAGGAGCATCGCGGCCGTCGATTACTATCTAAACGATCAACGCATCGGTTCATCGTCGAGCTGGCCATATTCGTATACTTTTACACCGACGTCGGCCACACCGAACGGCACGTACACCTTAGTTGCCGCTGCGCGCGACGATATGGGGAACGAAGGGCGCGCATCGATAGCCGTTACGCTCAACGTATCACAACCGAACGACTGGCAGGTGAGCGTCGTAACACCCCAGCCCGGCGGTTCGTATACCACAGCGGGCGTTCCCGACGCCATCACCGTCTCGATAGTAAACCCGGCACGGGTAAAAAAAATTGATTTTTATCTTAAAAGCACGGGCTCTCCTGTTTTCATCGGTTACAAGGAGTCGATTGATTCGAACCAGGTCGTTCAAAACTGGACAAAACCCCAAACGCCCGGCACGTATGCACTCATACTTATCATTACCGATACCTTCGGCGCAGTCACAACACTGCCCCATATATCGTTTACCGTCACACCGTAACGATACCGTACGGAACTTACTGTAAACGAAATGGCAGTAGTGCCGTTTGCAGAATTCCGCTGCGGGCGATTTTTGACCGGCCGCCGATACGGTCTTGAAAGACAATGGGGGCCTCGCACACTTTTGCTCCCATGCGAATCGCGTGCCAATTCATTTCAACTTGGAACGCATACCCGTCAGCTTGAACCTTCTCAACCCCTATCGCCCGCAAAGTCGCCGCCCGCCAGCATTTGAACCCGCCCGTTGAATCGCGAATCTGGTACCGCCTGTCTTTCATTTGTAAAATAGTATTAATATACCGGTTTCCTGCGCTGCTCATCAGCCGACGGTGAAGCCCCCAAGAAACAACAACCCCGCCGCCGTCAACATACCGGCTTCCAATAACGAGATCGCACTGTGTGCTGCGGGTGATGAAATCATCGAGATACCTGACGTCGTGTGATCCGTCGGCGTCCATTTGAACGACCGGATCATAGTTTTTGGCAAGCGCCCACTGGAAACCGTCACGATAGGCGCTCCCCAAGCCGAGTTTTTTCGGCCGGTGCAAACAATACACGGACGGGTTTTTCTCGCGGTATGCTTCCAACAGTTGCCCCGTCCCGTCAGGGGACGCGTCGTCGACCACAAGAATATGGCATGAAAGTGTTTTTTGGAGCGCTTGCAAAAGCGCGCCGATGGTTTCTTTCTCGTTGTATGTGGGAATAACAACGAGGGTCATAAAAAAACCATGCCCAGATCCGTTACTGCCGGATGGGCATGATAATATAGAGAAAATCTTTTTCCGAGGGTGAAGAGAGCAGGGCCGGGCTTGCAGGGTCATTTGTTTTCAGGACCGCCTGCTCTCCCATAAGGTGCTGCAGCCCGTCCAGAAAGAATTTATAATTAAAAACGATATCGAACTCTTGCTGCTTTGAAAGACTCGGCACGTTGGAGGTGTTCTTCCCAAGCGTGCTGTTTTCTGCGGTTACGGCGATGTCGGTAAAACGCTTCTCCAGGGAGAGCCGAATATCGTTTATTCCCTGTTTGCAGAATAAGGATGTTGTCTTGATCGCCCGCACCATGTCGTTGGCCGCAAAAGCAACCTCGTTCTTGAAAGAAGCCGGTATTATCTGTTTATAATCCGGGTATTCCCCGGCGATGATACGGGAAGTTATTTCGGTGTCGCCCACCGTAAACTTAATTTGGTTCTCGTTGATTGCGATGCTTACTTCTTTCGGCTCTTCGATCTCGGCGATACGAACGACCTCTGCGAGCGTTTTTGCGGGTATGATGACTTCACGGTCCTCTTTGGGCGCCTGTTTAACGGCTATCTTTTTTTGCGCCAGCCGGTAACTGTCCGTTGATGCAAGCGTACAGGTTGAGTTTTCGACCCGCAGAAAAACACCGGTAATTTCGGGTCTGGATTCGTCGGTACCTGCTGCAAAAAGTACTTGTGAAAGCGCGTGGCGTAATACGTCTCCCGGGATAGTAAAGGCGGTTTTTGAATCAATGGTCGGAATGACGGGGAAATCAGTGGCATCGATACCCCGGAGGGTTGTTTGGTGGTTCTCACCGGTAATCGTCAGGGTTTTTTCTTCAAGAGAAACCGTAATAATCTCTTTTTTTAGCGAGTTTACAAACTCGGCAAGCAACCTACTGGCAACGGTAAATTCCCCGGGGGTTTCTATTTTTCCGCGCACCACTGTCGTTATTGCAAGTTCAAGGTTTGTTGCGGTAAAAATAACCCCCTCTTTTTTTGCCCGTAATAGTACGTTATTTAAAATAGGTAGGTTAATATTCCGATCACTAAATCTGGCCGCTATGGTAAGGCCCTTTGAAAGATTTTCCTGAGTGCAGGTAAACTTCATATTCTTATTCTTACTTTGTGTATATACAAGTGATAGTGGTAGTAGTGGTGGGTGTGGAAATGTTGGTAACTTTTTGTTTGTGGTTTTTCGAAGGTGTTTTTTTATTTTTTAACCATTTGGTTTTTATGGGGCTTGGGGGGATCGGACGGGCTGAGTGAGGATTGTTTGTGCACGAATTTTTTTTATTCCCGGCTACGGTGGACAAGTTACCAGTTGTTCAGGATGTATTAAACATCCTCACACAACCTGTCTACTCGTAAATCCGTTGCCTGAGCAGCGCGACGTCATTCCGGATCTTCTCGTTGGTGAGTAAATACTCCTCTATTTTTGAACAGGCATGCATCGCGGTCGTATGGTCGCGCCCCCCGAGCTGTTGCCCTATGTTCGGGTAGGAAAAACTTAACTCCTCACGTAATAAGTACATGGTTATCTGTCTCGGGATGACCAGCTCCTTTTTCCTACTCACCCCGGCAAGGTCTTTTAACGGAACATCGAAGAACTCGGATACCATTTGAAGCAGTTTTTTGCTTGTTAAACCGCCTTTACTTGGTTTTGCGGAGGTACTGATAAGCAGCGTTTTTGTTGACTCCTTCGTCGGTGTCGAGTTCGAAAGCTGATGATAGGCGAGGATCCGGTTCAGGGCGCCTTCGAGCTCTCGTATGTTGTCGGACACGGTTTCCGCAATCGAGCGGATAATCTCTGGGTCAAGGGCGATCCCGCGTTCCTGACACTTCATTTCAAGGATCGCGATGCGGGTTTCAAGGTCCGGCGCCGCAATATCGGCGATCATCCCCCACTCAAAACGGGAAACCAGGCGATTTTCAATGGCCGCAATCGCCTTGGGCGGCCGGTCGGAGCTGATGACGATCTGTTTATTGTTCTGATGGAGCGTGTTGAAAGTGTGGAAAAATTCTTCCTGTGTTTGTTCTTTACCGGCGATGAATTGAATATCGTCGACAAGGAGGACGTCGACGGTTCGGTAGGTCTTTTTGAATTTCTCAGTGCTCCCTTGTTTGATAGCGGTTACGAAGTCATTGGTGAATTTCTCGCTATTCATGTACATGACCTTCGCGCGGCTGTTTGTTTTTAAAATTGCATTACCGATCGCCTGAATAAGGTGGGTTTTCCCCAGACCGACACCACCGTAAATAAAAAGAGGGTTGTATACTTCACCCGGTCGGTCTACCACTGCCCGGGCAGCGGCATTCGCAAGTTGGTTCCCGGTCCCGACAATGAACGTATCAAAGACATAGCGATGGTTGAGAGGACTTCGTTGGTTTTCGTGGTGTTCTTTTTGGTCGGTATCGGAAAAAGAGGAGATCGGCGCAGCCGGCGAAGCGGTAGCGGTCTGTTTTTTTTGTTCCTGTTGCTGTTCGTTGGTTTTTGCGGCGACCCGGTAGACGACAACAACACTCTGAAGACCGGTCAGGTTTGTCAGAGCGCGAATTATCTGTTCAGTATATTTTTTTTCGAGCCAGGCTTTTGTAAAGGCATTCGGGACACCGACAACCGTCTCGCGGTCGCTGTGCGTAAGTATGAACGTGTTCTTGAACCACGTTGTAAAGTTCGCTTTGCTAATCAAAACTTCAAGCTCACCGAGAACAGCTTGCCACAGTTGTGCGGTATCCATAGGTTTTTATTTTTGGATCAAAGTGATAGGTAGTACCTTAGCACAACCAGGGCATCTGACAATCGAGCCGTCCGTGTATAATATGTAGAAATGTTGTGCATATGTTTGTAGGGACGTTGTAGCATGTCTTATTCATACTTGTCTAGTAGCGAGAGGCCGTTCTTGCCATAGATTTGAGACCATGCAGGCAAGCATACCGGGCCGCTTCGTTTACAAACCGATGTGAACATGCTACGGTATGGGAACTTCACCGTCATGAAAAGAACCTATCAACCTAAAAAAAGAAAGCGGGCCCGGCGGCACGGGTTCCGCAGAAGAATGAGAACATCGCTCGGGAGAAAAACAATTCGACGGCGCCGCGCGAAAGGAAGACGCCGATTGGTTGTGTAAGAGCCCGGCCTATGCTACCCCGGGATCATCGGTTGCGAGGCGATCAGCAATTTAAAAAGCTCGCACGGTACGGCCGTTCATTTTTTGGGTCGGCGGTCCACTTGAAGATGGTGCAGAGCGGGCAGCAACAAACACGATTTGCCTTTGTGGTTTCGACAAAAATTTCAAAACGCGCCGTCGTGCGTAACACCATTCGCCGGCGTATGAGGGAAATCATCAGAAAGGAACTCCCGCAGCTCAAAAGCGGTTTCGATGTTCTCCTGATAGCGCGGCCGAAAGCGGCAACCCTCGAATACTGGGAGCTTCAAGGACAGATCGTTGAGCTCCTCAACAAAGCACGACTCTTTAGTAGTTAGTATTCCATGAAGAACCTACCTAAAGTCATCGCATTAGCGGGTATTCGCTTGTACCAAAAGACACTTTCTCCCGATACCGGGTGGTTTGCTCCGCTCCATCCCTACGGTTTTTGTCGTTATCATCCAACCTGTTCACAATATACGTATGAAGCCATCGAGAGGCACGGCATCCTGCGCGGGGCGGTAAAAGGGTTTATTCGTATACTTCGTTGTAATCCGTTCTCGCGAGGCGGTTTTGATCCTGTGCACTGAGTATGCCGGCGCTCTATACGGAAATATTGCTCAAACCCCTCTTTAACCTTTTGGTTTTTTTGTATACTGCGATCCCGGGGAGAGATCTGGGCGTTACGATACTGGTGTTAACGCTCATCGTTCGTATACTCCTCTATCCCTTGAACCGGCGAGCGATAACATCGCAGCGTTCGATACAACGCTTGCAACCCGAGATGGAGGCGCTGAAGGAAAAACACAAAGACGACCGGGAGAAGCTGGCGCAGGAAATGATGGCGCTCTATAAGCGCGAAAAAATCAATCCCCTTTCATCTTGTCTCCCCATCGTTGTCCAGCTTCCTATTTTGATAGCTGTTTATCAGGTATTTACGGCAGGGATTAAGAGTGACGCGTTCCAACTCCTCTATCCGGGCATTGCGAACCCCGGCACGATTAACACAATCGCCTTCGGATTCCTGGATCTTGCGGCACGGAGCTGGCCGCTGGCGATCCTGGCGGGCATTGCACAATACTGGCAGACGCGGATGCTCATGGGCTCAAAGAGCGCAGCGACATCGTCCGTCTCCGCAAT
This sequence comes from Candidatus Komeilibacteria bacterium RIFCSPHIGHO2_01_FULL_52_14, assembly GCA_001818365.1. Classification (GTDB taxonomy): domain Bacteria; phylum Patescibacteriota; class Patescibacteriia; order UBA1558; family 2-01-FULL-52-15; genus 2-01-FULL-52-15. The sequence continues at coordinate 4,911 of MHKK01000017.1, read as the reverse complement.
GAACAAGCAGATGTTGTATATCATGCCGGTCATGACCGTATTTATCGGTTCCCGGTTCCCGGCCGGCTTAGCTCTTTATTGGTTTGCAACAACGGTCTTTACCGGGCTACAGCAGCTTCTCATGTTCAAAAAATCAGAAAAGAAACAGGGGAGCTGAGATTTATTTAAAAAAAACAAACACCCGGTAAGCCCGGGTGTTTTTTTGATTTCAGAAATTAGTCAAAAAGCCGGTTCGTTCCGACAATGATACGGAGTTGCTTGGGAGCGATCTCAACAACCGCCGGTGTTTTTAAAATGGTGTGTTCGTCGGTCAGGATCGACGCGCCACCTTCCTCATCGGTGTGAATGCGGATTTTTGTAAAAGGGAGAACGGTCGGGTGCAGCGCATGATGCATAAAAAGGCGAGTCGAAATCGGCGTGATGATCGCCTCCAGTATTCCGTCGGTCGGATTCGACTTCACGGCGTCGGTCGCGGAAATAATATTCGAGATGCGCACCGTATTTCGCGTCGTCGTCGGCATTACCTCGTATCCGTTGCAGTTGATCGATACTTTGGCATTTTGTATTTCGGCCGCATTCAAGAAATAATAATTGTTGATTTTTCCCAGATCCAATTTTTTTACACTCCGGGCAGCCAGAACGTCGCAGGCAAGTTCACGCGGCGGAATGCCGAGAACACGCGCGATCGAACTCTTCGCGTCGGAAGGAATGACGCCGAAGGTTACGTCGAGCGGCGCAATGACATTAATGATTTTTGCAAACGTCTGATCGTCGCCGACCGCTACGATCGTTGTATAGCCGTTTTTTACGGCATCGAGAATCAACTCCTTCGTGTTCTTGAGAATTGAAAGGCGCGCGATCTTTCCTTTAATGTCGAGATCGGTTATCCGTCGCTCGACCGAAGAAAGCAGGCCGCTGTACTTGGGCTCACTGAGAAACGAATCGTAGATATAGAGGTACATGACATCAGGTCTTGATGGTCAGCAGTTAAGCTTTTGACTTATCCACAGGCATGTCCGAGCTTAAGGCATCTTTTATAGGTTTTTCTTTGCCCATTATAATCTTCCCATTGACGACGGCACCCTCGTCGATGGCCAGAGAAAAGGTGCGGATGTCACCATTAATAATTGCACTTGACGCGAGTTTCAGGTGGCCACCTATCGTAATATTTCCTTTGACTTTTCCGGCGATAAGGGCATTTTTCGATCGAACTTCTGCTTCAATTGAGGCGCCTTGGCCAACACGGATGTCCCCTTTTGTGGCCAGGTTACCTGTCATTACGCCCTCAATCACAACATCTCCCTCTCCTGAAAAATTGCCCTCAAGTTTGACAGAAGGACCGATAAATGTTTCAGCAGATCCTTTATCTTTTTGTGTCTGGGGCGGGTTTTGAAACATTGCCATAAATGATTTTCCATTACTACTTAATGCTTGAATAGTAGTTTCTTTTGCCAATAGTGTCAAAATTGTGCCTTGAATTAGACAAATTTACATGTTCTGATATTATTGATTTGTTCTTTAAATCTTGAATTTTTTTAATGTTTTAGTTATAATATTTTTGTTCCTCACGGAACATTCATTTAGATACAACAAAATATCTTGATCTCTTGCAAAGAAGCTTTTTGTAGACAGCTTGCACCTATAGGTCGACAGATGCCAGCCCGCCTCGCTTGTTGTCCTCATAGTTCAATGGATAGAACGAGAGACTCCTAAGCTCTAGATCCAGGTTCGATTCCTGGTGAGGACACCAGGCAAGGCAGGCGAGGAGCAACGGACTCCTAACCCTTTAAAAAAGCTAATCTTAGTGTAAATTGTTCCATAAGGAACAAAAAGAATGAAGCCCCGCTAAGCGCGGAGCTTCTTTTCGTCCTTGACTGGTCTTGGCTTGATGCTCGCCCTCCTTCTCCGGCGAATTCCATCATTAATCTTGATCCAAACCCCTCCAAGGACAAGAGCTGTCAGACAGCCGAGTGTACCCCACCAGAAAGAACTGATTCGTGCGTCCCAAATGGGGTCGTTGGCGTTTTGGGCCTCGGCCCAGGTAGAGATGCCACTCAGTGGGTTTGTAGCGGAGTCCGGCGAGAACTGGCCACCTTTTATGGCTAGAACTAGCCAGGGAATGCCAAAGAGGACAATCAGCCCAAGGGCTACCCAACGGAGAACCGAAAGAACGTTTCTCATCGTAACCTCCATTACGAATCCTTAATTATATCTATTTATAATGATTCTGTCAATAGTATACAAAATTGACTCTATCTTCAGCATACTGTATACTACTACCTAGTATATGATGTGTGATACAAAAGATTTTACAGACCGTTTGCATCGGATTTCAGGCCAAATTTCGGCTTTAGAGAAAATGTATGTTAATAAGCGCAATGCACAGGATATCGTGCAGCAGATCGTTGCTGTCAGGGCTTCCTTGTCCTCTCTTGCGAAGCTGATTGTCGAGGCAGAGGTGAGAGGCTGTATACCCAGCGACGCCTCCTCTGTTCCGGTGTCCCGACTTGTTGATACACTATTTAAGTTGTCATAAGGGATTAATCCTATTCTATGGAGAACATCGTTACGGATGCGAATTTCAAGAAGGAAGTAGAGGAGGCCGGTGAAGTCGTCATGATTGATTTTTGGGCTCCCTGGTGCGGACCCTGTCGTGTACAAGGACCTATCGTTGAGGACATCGCAAAGCAATTCGCTTCAAAGCATACTGTGAAGGTCGGTAAGATGAACGTTGACGAAAATCCGCAGACCGCTCAGACCTATCAAATTTTCAGCATTCCGACGCTTAAGATTTTTAAAGCAGGGAAAGTTGTGGAAAATCTTATCGGTCTGCAATCAAGAGAAACGCTCGTGAAACTTCTTGAAAAGCACAGTGCTGCATAGGTTCGTATGAATGCTCGCCGTGATCTACTCATTATCGGCGGAGGAGCCGCAGGTCTTGCGGCTGCTTTGTATGCTGCCAGATTTAAGCTCAATGTCGCGTGTATCGCAAAGGAATTCGGCGGAACCGGAAATATTGCCCATCAAGTCGACAACTGGATCGGGGAGCCGGGTATCGCCGGTTGGGATCTGATGCAAAAATTCATTGCGCACGTTAAGAGCTACGATGTTCCGTTGGTGACGGGCGAAGTTTCGTCCGTTGAAAAAACACGCGAGGGTTTTACGGTCCATCTTGCTTCCGGTGAAACTTACGAGACGAAATTGCTCCTTTTTTCCAACGGCATGGTTCATCGAAAACTCGGCATCGAAGGCGAGGAATCGTTTGCTGGCAGAGGAGTGCATTATTGTTATACGTGCGACGGGCCGTTATACAAAGGGAAAACCCTTGCCATCGTAGGCGGTTCCGATTCCGCAGCGCTCGGCACCATCTTCCTTTCACAATACGCTTCGAGGGTTTATACGATCTTTCGAAAAAAGGAAATGACCGCGGAGCCGATTTCGGTCGAGAAGGTTAAGACGCTCAAGAACGTCGAGCTTATTCCCGGCGCGAACGTCGCGGCTATCACCGGGTCTGCTGGTCATGTTACGGCGGTACGGCTGGATACCGGGCGTACTCTCGAACTCGACGGTATTTTCGTGGAGATCGGGCACGTACCGTTAAACTCGCTTGCGTTACAGCTCGGCGTTGCGACTGATGAGCACGGCTATATCAAAGTTACACGCGCGCAGGAAACGAATATCGCCGGTGTTTTTGCGGCCGGAGATATTACCGATGCAACCGATCTCAAACAATTTATCACCTCCGCGGCTGAAGGCTCGGTCGCGGCACAAACTGCTTACTACCGATTGCAGCGCATGGTAAGCTGAACCAGCATGAAAGCCATTATTGAGCGTATTATTACCGAGACGCCGCGGGTGCTCTCGTTCGTCGTAAAGCCGGGAAGCCCGATGTCGTTCAAGACAGGGCAGGCGATGCGGTGGAACATTCCCAACGTACCGGCAGGCCGGCTTTTTTCGGTCGCAACGCCGGGCGGCGACAGCGTTTCGGAATTGTGGTTTACGATACGCATTTTTGACGAAGGGAAATTCACCTCGCACCTGCGATCGCTCAAGGCCGGGGATCCGATTGAACTTTTGGGCCCCTACGGTAATTTTATATTTGATGAGACGATACAGCGGGATATCGGACTTATCGCCGGCGGATCGGGCGTTTCCGTATTGCGCGCGATTTATCTCCATGTGCTGACAAAAAAACTACCGAAGAAAGTGCATCTCGTATTCAGCGTGATCAACGTCGATGAGATCATCTATCGGAAAGAGCTCGAAGACCTCGCACGCACCCATAATAACTTTACCTATACGGTCGTTGTGACCGAGCCGCACCCGTCCTGGAAAGGAAAAACCGGCTTCGTGACACCGCAGATTTTTAGTGAGGAATTCAAGGATTACCGGGAGGAGTTTTTCATCTGCGGCCCGCAGCCCTTTATTGATTGCGCCGAGACCATTCTGAACGGTGCGGGCGTTCCCAAGGAACGAATCCACATCGATTACTGGAAGTTTTATCCGCCAAAATTAATGAAATAACATGAATCCCGTTAGAGATGTATGGTTGATAAAAACACGCATCAACGTTATCGCGCCTCTGTCCTTTTGTATTATAATCAATTTAAATCTCTAACGGGATGAATGCATTTGAAAACGCGCTTACGCAGTTGGAGCGGGCGGCACAGGTTGCAGACGTCTCCGAGCGGATCATCCGGCGCTTGCGCCAGCCGCAGCGTTTTGTGGAGGCAGCACTGCCTGTCATGATGGATTCGGGCGAAGAAAAAATTTTTACCGGGTACCGCGCTCAATATAATAATGCGCGCGGGCCGTACAAAGGCGGCATACGGTATCATCAGCAGGTTGATACGGAAGAGGTGAAGGCACTCGGCCTCTGGATGGCGATCAAGTGCGCCGTTGCAAATATCC
>MHKK01000016.1:4277-15193 GCA_001818365.1 Candidatus Komeilibacteria bacterium RIFCSPHIGHO2_01_FULL_52_14 | reverse complement strand
ACGGAACCAATGATCGACGGAAGGTCTTTTCGCATCAGGGGCTCGCCGCCGACAAAATTAAATACCGATACACCAAGTTCCTGAGCGTTACTGATGACCTTTTTACATTGCTCAAGATTCATCGTTTTTCTGGTCTTGTCATCAATCGCAGTAAAAAAACTGCAGTGCTCGCAAGCGGCATTACAGATGTCATTGACTGCAAAGCTCATCAGGTTTGGAAGGTTCTTATTTTGGATCGACCGATACAACGAGCGTGCAAAAAAATTCGCCGAGGGCTTGCTAAAAAGAGCCGGTGTGGTAAGCGAAAAAACGGGATACCCATCTCGAAAGTGGATAACTTTGCTATGGTTCAGGTAAATTTTATAAAGACGCTCGACGTAATCATAGGTATAGCCGAGCGTGCGACGGGCGATAAACAGCTTGAGTTTTAATTTATTACTGAATGGGTCCATTAAGGCTGTTCAGGGTAAGATACATACAGTATAACGAATTCCCGGCTATGTGGAAACATTGAGTTCCTCGTGATAATTATTTTTTAGAGTGCTACACTACGTGAGTATGGCTCACGACGTACTTGCGGCATTTTATAATATACTCCCCGTCGTATTGGCAGGAATACTGTTTATTATCGTGCTGAAGAAAAAATGGCTCGGTGTCCTCAAAATACCGCTCGATCTCGACTTGCGAATCAGGAATGAAAGTGTCTTTGGCCGGAACAAAACGTGGCTGGGCCTCGGTATGATGTCTTTTGGCACTGTATTTTTTACCGCCGTGCTTAGTCTTACAAGCAATGCGCGCACTGTTGTTCCGCTCTATGACGTCAGCGTATCGAATCTTATGCGCGCATGGCTTGTGGGAGCATGCTATTCTTTCGGCGAGCTCCCGAATAGCTTCATCAAACGACGATTGCACATAGCACCCGGCGAGCAGGCGAACTCACCGGCTCAACGGCTCGTATTTAAAATCTTCGATACTGTCGACTCGGTAATTGCCGCAGGGCTCGCATTGTTCATACTCTATGACCTGTCCCTTGCCACGTATATGTGGATATTGATCTTGGGCTCGGGAATCCACGCCGGTACCGACGTGCTGATGCGGCGCATCTCTCTAAAATAGGAGTAAGAGTAAAAAAGCAACGGCAACCGGCACGGTTACGTTATCGGAGCCATAGGGCGATATGCGCTCGACGAACGTTGCAGCAACGGAAATGAAGAGGAGGTAGACAATATGTAATGCTGTAAACGCAACGCCGTAGAGCATGTATGCGACAGCGAGGAGGAGCACCGTCAAAAAGAAAAACGTTATGCTCCCGAGCGCCGTCTTGCGGTTGATCGCAACATACCTACCGACAATTCCCGCAAACGCATCGGAAATCGAGAGGATCAAAAGCGATGTCACGGCGACAAAATGGTTCGAATACGCAACGAGCGCTATAAAAAATATTCCGAATGGAAAAAAAACCTCGCCATACGTTTTGCGTTCCTCCAGATGTATCGATTTAAGCAGCTTCTTACTTGTCGCAAGAATAAAAAAAGCGATAAAAAAAACCAGTACGGTCAGATATTCCTGGTATGTCAGGAAAAACAGAACCGGTATGGCCACCAGTGCAGACGCTATATGGGCTATTTTTCTCGTGAGCCACGACTCAAGACCAAAGCGATTATGCAAAAATTCAAGACCAAAATAGAAAATCAAGAGCCCGATACCAACGATAGCTATATTAAAAAATGACATGTCAGTCGCTTTTGAGTAAATATATCGGCCGCCGCTTTTTCATAAAACTCACGACCGATAATATCCGGTGGAGCTTAGCCCGGTTGACCACGAATGTAAACTTTGCAGAAGCGGACAAAACCGCAAACGGCACTTTTTTAAAACTAAATTTTGACAGTAGTTTCTCCGTGTGCTCATGAAACGTGACTGCGAAGAATTTTGTATCAAATGTGCGGATACTATGTTCAAGCAACTTCGACATATATCCCTGGCCGCGGTACTGTGGGAGTGTGTACATAGAATGAATTTCCATGAGTTTTTTGTCGAGCGGGGTTAAGAAAAGAAAAGACACAATCTCATCACCATTCAATAATAACAAAACTTCTTTTCCTGCAATAAGTCCCCGTATTTCCCTGAGGCTTCTCTGAGACAGGTTAACCTCATCGGTAATGATCTTGTGGATGACTGCTGCATAGCCATGAGCCCGCGGGTTAGCACTATCTAATTGAATAATTGCTAGAGCCATCGGCCGCGTATCAGAATCAATAAAACGACTATGGCGATAGCGGCCGGATACCAGATGGTGAATTTGGGCTTACGGATCGGCACGCTGGAGATCATGGCAAGAGACATGCCAATGAGAACAAGCTGCGTCAACCACTCAACGCCGGCGCCCCAAAAATATCTGGCTATAAAAAGAACAGCAACGGCTGGCAAGATATAAGCGGTCCCCAGGCCGGGATAACAGCGATCGCCCTGTTTATACACGAACCCGACTTTGTTGAACCGAAGAAGGCGTAATGCTCCGCACGCGATGATGATGGATACGACGAGGAGAGCAAGAGGAAACCAGGGATTCAGGAACTTGAGAACGAATAAAGCGGAAAAAACAATATATATCAAAAGATCAAGTGAAGAATCCAGTTGTCGTCCGAAATCGGATTCTTGCTTCATTTTTCTCGCAATGACGCCGTCGACCGAATCTATAAAAAAAGCGGCTGCCGACGCAATTAATGCAAACTCAGGTTCATCCTGTGCGATAAAAAAAAGACCCAGTATGAACGGCACGACGCCGAAAAGTGTAACATAATCGGCGGCGCTTCTTTTGAATATCAGATCTAAATGTTCAGTCATTTTTCTTGGTAACCGTCCCCAAATTACCGTCAAGTTCTATCACATCACCGGTCTTCAGTATATCAGTTATGCGCTCGATAGCTAAGACGCTTGGTATACCAAGTTCTCTGGATATGATCGCAGCATGGGATAAAATATTTCCTCTCTCGGTAATGAGGCCCGAAATAAGCGGGAATACTGTCGTCCATCCAGGGTCTGTTTGCAGGGTTACTAATATTTTACCAGCGAGGGGTAAAGCCGAGTCGAACTCTTTCATGCATAGTACCTCCGCTGTAACTCTTCCCGGTGATGCTGCTATCCCCCGAAATGTTTTTACGTCACCTGATTCGATTTCATCCGTATCTGCAACTATCCGCGTAACCACAGGATAGCCGACGGTTCGTATACGACGTGACGGCGCCGCATCTGTTCGGTATCGCTTGAATTGGTGCTTTCGTTGCTCAACAATCTGAGCGACTGATGAATTCACACCCGTCCCGTCCGCAATACGGAGCACCTCCTCACGTGTCAGATAAAATATATCGCGAGATGAAAAAATAATGTTATCGTGTCCCAACAAAACGCCAAATCGATAGAACATTTTTCGCGCTATGCCAAAGGCCGAGCTTCTCAATAACCGCAGATGCTCACGGGTAGCAACCGCGTCTTTAGCGGTAGCAAGGATCCATGTGCTGATCGGCCACAGCAACGGAAACGCCATCTTTGATTTATTACGGATGATTTTTTTAAATTCATCCAATTTGGACAAATAGAGGTCATGATGCGTTTTCTTCTCGTTCGTCCGGTTGTGGGGCTCGGAACGAATATAGTGCTTAATCAAATCTATAATGAGCTCCGGCCGCTCTTTCATCGTCGGGCTCTCCAGCTTGAGTTCGGACGGGTTACGGTCACCATACGCGTCGATATAGCGTACAATAGCTTCGTATATTTCTTTTGCGCCGGGGGTTTCCCTGAGATACTGCAGTATGTGCTGGTTATTCTCGTCCCCGGTCATGACGGCACGCATGTCGGTGCTTTCCTTACAAAGGTGCGCAATATGCAGTATATCCTCGATGGGCGCAAAACTCCGCATGACCACATCCTGCGTTAAGAGCGAGCTGATAATCTGATTCGCCTCATCTTCCCCTTTTTCCGACGTTACCAAACGCCTCAGCATTCCGTGAAAGATCATGACCCTGAAATCGTTGAGTATCGGTACCGCCCATGCTGAAAAAAACGAATCTTCAATCGCAAGATAATACCCCTTGAGTTCACGTAGAGATTTTTCGGTCAGTGAGGTTTTTGAAAAACTATCAACCGCTTCCTGATAGTGCCCGAGGAAGCGGGCAACGGACGTCCTAATAAAGACGATTTTAATCAGGAATCTCGTGAAGAGAGGCGCGAGCGCAATATAACTCAACAGTGATTTTCGCCGATGTGTTTTTTCCGACAACTTCTTTTTTGGATTCCACATGGCCTCAAAGAAATCCTTGTTGAACCGGTAGCCCGGGAGTAGCCGAATCATCTCGTACCAGTTGCGCACGTTATAATACACATGTCCGTGAATGTGCCCCAAGAGATTTATAAAAATGTTTTGCTTTTCTTTGATATTTTTCGAAGGAACTCCGACAAGCTGGAGAAAATGAGGGTACACACGAGAGTAGGCGTGCCGGATAAATGAGAACGTCAATGGAAGAGTTATGCCGGGGTAACTCTCCGCAATATTCGTATTGTCCCATACGATCTCGTCATCGTGACCGTATATCGATACAGTGACGTCCCGCGTTTGTACAATCGCAAAATTATTCTTTTGCAATATCCATTCGATGTCTTGCGGCCGCTCCTTCTCATGGGCTATGTGCTTGATAGTCGCAAGAAAGCGCTTCCATGTTTCCCCGGAAATCCGGTTGCGCAGGATGGCAGGAACGCTGACATCATCATACGTAAACGCATTCGTATGCGCATTTTCTCCTTCAACAACGGCCTGCACGCCCTCTCCAATGGTCAAAACGATTTTTCTTTCGCCAGGATCAACAAACGCGACGCCGGAGAATACGCCTAAAAAGAATTCCTGCGCGACGATACAAAAGTTTTGCATCCGTACCGGCTGGTTGCGAACTCGTGCATAGCTTACAGTCCGTTCCGAATAGAGACTTTCCCAACTGCCGCGGAGTACGTCTTCGAAGTCAAAAAGTGCCGCATCATACGGACCAAAGCTGCGATACATTCCGGCGAAGGAAAATGCCGCCGTGTCTTCCTGCGCTGCAGACGTACGAAAAATTATTTTCTTCGCATTCAATCCTTTCAGTCTTGAGGATAAAACATCGAGACCCTTCGGATCCAGGCATGCCTCATGAATGGCTTTCTGTATCTCATCAATAGGTACGGATGAAGGGTCCTCCAGCAGCAACCGTATCCGGTCATTAATCTCCTTGAAGTCCCGAACGAGTTCTGCCGGGTCAATAATTATAAAATCAGGTACCTGCGATATCCGCTGTTTGAGCCAGATAAGATTAGTAGCCTTATTGCCGATTGTCCTACGCACGATACGCTATATGCCAATTTTATTAACCACGTACAGTGCCATCCCCAGTAACGCGAGCAGCACCGACCAGTACTTCGCAGTTTTTGAAACCACGAATCGGCTTTTTAGAAACCATATGATGGTTAACACTAGGACACCATTATACGCAAGGCCAAAATAGTACCTGTCGCCGAGCAAGTAGGTAAGGGCTGTGCCCTGTATAAAGCTGATGATCATCAGAAATAGAAATGAAGAAACCAGGCCCCATCTGAATATATAGGTATCATCAGTATTTTCACCCCGATCATCTTTCCGGTGCTCGAGTTTTCGTCCGAGCTCAAACATGAAAGGAGGAGCGAACATAAACAATATAAAAATAAAGAAGTTTGGATCGAGTTCGGGTAACCGTTGTTGCATTGTGCTGAGTGCGAAGAGCGTGGCGAGCATAAAAATGAATTGGTGGGCCAGAAGACCGGCCAGCAGGTGCTGCGAAAAAAATGACTTGCGGTAAAATTCCTTGTACATGAAGTACGAGTACAATAAAAAAATACCGTACGTTATAATTCCGGCATACGTGTTGCCCAACTGAAATATAAATTCCAACACCAGCGTTATGAGGATCAAATATTTTATTTCCGTAAGCCGTAAGATTCCTCTGGTGACCGGACGTTCTGAATGATATTGAGAGTCATACCGATAATCCTTGATTTCATCGACTAATCTCAAGCGTACAAAAAACAGAAAAATCGTTGCCGTGACGATGATAAAAGGGGCGGATACGAAATCGCCCCCGGTAACCGAAGTGTCAGTAAAAACCAGCACACAAAGGCTGAATAACACGGAGTAGAGTAACGCGATGTGGCCAGGGAATCTTTCTCCAATGTATGTTGCGAATCTGCCTAAAAAGAAGGTGCTGTGAGATAAACTGGTATTTGTATCGCTCATGCGTCGTTGCTAATATAAACGGAATATACTACACTACACCCGTTAAATCAAAGCACTATTACCATGGCCAAAATGCAAAATTCGTTTATATCCGCGCTCAGTAAGATAACAAGTCTCGGCTCGGATCGCTACGTGAAGGAATTTAAAAGAGCACCGCTTGCGTTCGATCGTGGGCGGACAATCCTCCAAACGGACAAAGAGAAAGCCGCCTATAAAGTATTTCAGGAATGCGCTGATCTGATCGGTAAGGCCGCGGACAGATACCCTGTGTTGAAGGAACTGGAAGAGATATTGTTCATCAGCATCCGTGATTTGGACGATCTGAGGTTCACCGCCATTGTTAAAGGCGGTCATGTTGAGACAAGCGTCGGTTGGGATACATCTAAGCGGCCAACGCTGGTGATACCTTTTTTTACCATTAACCTAGAACATCTTAAGCAAATACTTTCCGACAAGAGCATAGATAAAAAGGAACTGTACCGGATCGCGCGCGTACTTTTCATTTCATTCATGAAGGGGTTGTATGACGCCGAGTATCTCTATACCCCTGGGGATAAGAGATATCTGAAGCTGGATAAGCTGTTTCATGTTGAGATGACCGAGATGCCGGGCGTTAAAGTTGATGGTTTCCCCGGAAGCGCCAAGGCCACAATTGCCAACGTTGAAGGCGAATGGCTTGTGTTCGAAGGGTACCAAGGGACACCCCGTGTAAAAGTTACTTGCGATCTCGATCAAGCGCTTCAGTACTATTATATTCTGATGGTACAGATGAAACGCGCCAAAAATATGAGCGAACTGAAAGAAGCATTTGAAAAATATATGAAGCTCAGGGAAGAAACCGTCAAGGATTTATATAAAAAAACATAAAATAAAAGAGTAAGTATCTCGTGCGTGTAAACTGACAGACGCCTGTCTTGGCTCGTTATTACCTAACAAGGGATAGAGAACGACATAAGGCCCCCTGCACTATGGGGGTTTTTCTCATGCAGACGAGGGTTAACAGCTATCAATCAGCGTCTTCATCGTCATCATCTCTTTCATTGTGTCCGTGCTTATTATTACCGAGCTTGAGTATTTTTCCCACTTGTCGTGCGCTGCTGGCCGAATTCCGTGGTGGTGTCACCCAAAAAACACCCCCGCACGCTCTGGTACGGGAGTGTTGTCTGCTGCTGCGAATATGTGAATTATCGGGCTACGATATAGTATATATCGTCAAAATTTGCTTCACTTTCATCTTCCCATGTTGTATTAGGCCCAGCTGATGCGAGAACAGATACTACGGATCCGTTTTGTAATTCAAAGTCGCAATCAATATAGTAGGATGAGCCCCATGGATCAAACAGGTCGCTTTGAAGATACGGTCCCTGCCAATTCGGATATGATTGCTGAGATCCGGAGCCGTCGGGGTTCACGCGCAGGCCAGCATTGTCGGTGTTCATATCCCTAATTTCATTGTTGTGACAATCCGGCGTGCTTTTATTCCCGCACACAGCAGCAGGGGTTCTGTAATCAGGGCACCCGGGGGTTACTCCATCAGTGCGACCAGGCCACGCGCCCGTATCGTGTTCGAGGAGAGTAATCGCTGATCGTATCTGCCGCAAATCAGCTATAACCCGAGCGTTCATGGCTTTCATCCTGGCGCTATTGAGATTAACCAGAGCAATGCTTGCAAGAAAGCCAATGATAGCTATAACAACGAGCAATTCTATGAGTGTGAAACCCTTCTGAAGCTGCCGTGACGTTCGCATAGTCATTTTCATCACACCTCTCAGTATAACTTGTGTACTAGCTCATTACAATCGCCGGCGTCACGAACTTCTCGCACGCAAGCGCCTTGAGCGCAAGCGATTGTGGCGAGCGGGGAGCCGTCTCGGACGATGTCGGACGAGACGGCGCTTGACGCATGTAACCATCGTGATTGACTGAACCGCATACGTTGCCAACGCGCTGCCGCGTGAAAAGCGATTACATGAAACAGCGAGTATCCATAGGTATCGTGATTATTTTATTCCTGCTGCTTGCAGCGATGTTTTTATTTCTGGCTTATGCGCCTTCGGGGGCTACGGCAAATCCCGTCTTTGCAAGCGTTTACCCGGGTCCGCTCCGTCTGCCGGAAAGATCAAAAACGGACGGGTGCACGGCCCGGAATGGACTCCCCGATCCCCGCTGTACTCCGGGCGCGGTCTTTCCGGATGCGACAAAAGAGACGGTGTGTACCAAGGGCTACACGAAAACCGTGCGGGATGTTTCGGTAAAACTTAAAAAACAAGTGTATGCGGAATATTCTCTCTCGTATCCGCAAGCGCCGGGCGCATATGAAGCGGATCATTTCATACCGCTGGAACTCGGCGGCAATAACGATATCGCGAATCTTTTTCCCGAAGCGGCCCGTCCAACGCCGGGATTTCGCGAAAAGGATCTTGTTGAAAATTATTTGAACGATGTTGTGTGCGACGGTCGCATCAGCCTGGTAACTGCGCAAAAACTCATCAGCACCAATTGGGTAGCGGTCTACGATAGTTTGAGCCGGGAAGAGATCCAAAAGCTCAAAAGGGAATTTTCGCGGTGGTAAACTTGTAGAAATCGCTGTGCGCGGTTACAGTAAACGGCGGTTCATAATTGCACATCGATTTTGAAATAAACCGATAATTCTGTTGTAGTAATACATATGGCAGACAAGGGCGATGCTTCAGACGAGGCCATCGTACTCCAAGTACAAAAAGGCGACTTGCAGGCATTCGGGGCACTGGTTGAGCGCTATGAACGCAAATTGCTGCGCTATGCCCGCAAATTTTTGCTTCAGGAAGAAGACCGCAAGGATCTGGTCCAGGAAATTTTTATAAAGGCCTATACGAACATCAAGAGCTTTGACATTCACCGAAAATTTTCCCCGTGGATATACCGGATCGCGCATAATGAATTCGTCAATGCGGGAAAACGAAAGTGGCGCGATACCATGCACCTTGTCGATTTTGACGTCGTGCTCCCCCACCCGGCAGCGAAAGAAACGGCCGATGCGGACGTCAATCGAAACGATTTGCGTGCAATCCTGGATCGTTGCCTGGCGCAGATCGACGCAAAATACCGCGAACCGCTCGTTCTCTACTACTACGAAGAGTTGGGCTACAAGGAAATCGCGGAAGCTTTACAGATCCCTGTCGCGACAGTCGGCGTACGTCTCCAGCGGGGAAAAGCGATCCTGCAGAAACTAATCACAAGACACGATCCCTCCTATGGAAAACGGTAACGGACAAAAAATAAAGAAGGGGGTTCTGGAGGCCATTTCAAGCGGCAGTATAAAAATGCGCCCGCGATGGTATTTTGTTCTGCACGCGGTGCTTGCGATCGCCGCAATCTCCCTCCTGGGCATGACGCTGCTCTATCTGGTCAGTTTAATCTTTTTCCTGCTTCGCCTTTCCGGCGTCTGGTTTGCCCCGCTGTTCGGTTTCCGTGGGTGGTATACGTTCCTCATCTCGTTGCCGTGGCTCCTGATACTGCTGACCATCCTCTTCCTGTTCCTGTTGGAAATCGCCGGACGGCGGTTTCCCGTTGTGTACCGGCGGCCGCTCCTCTATTCGGTCGTTGGCATCGTCGCGATCGCCGTGGCGGGCGGGTTCGCGCTTGAACGCGTTCACATGCATGATCAGCTTTTCAGTCAGGCACGGGAGAACACGCTACCGATCGGCGGGGAACTCTATCGTAATTTCGGCATGCGCCATCTACGGGGCGTTCACCAGGGAGCGATCATCGATACCATGAACGGCGGTTTTACCATACAAGAAGCGAACGGCAAATCCTATAGTGTACAGGTATCACAGCTCACGCGACGGGTACCGCAGCGCGGAATGCGCATGATGATTATCAGCACATCAACGTTCCAGCTGAACCGTGGCGACGGCGTGGTCATATACGGGCCCGAGGACGATGGCATCATTCAAGCAATCGGCATTCAAAAAATCCTTGTTCTGCCCTTCGGCCCTCGCTTCCCGCATGATCCAAACGGTTTTTAGCGGTCGTGAAATAATCTTTTCACCCGTTTGTAGTAATTAGTAGGCGCAGAGAACTCTGCATAGGCCACGTTTCCCCTTTCCGTGCGCTCTATGCAGAGCGTCTGCGGCTCAGACGGCCGTCATCTCTAACTTACTAACAAACACGCTATGAAAAAAATGAATATGCTGGCGTATGCCGCGATCCCGGCATTGGGGCTTGTGCTCCTCGGCGTAAACGCGGCATCGGCTCACGGTATGTTCGGCAGATGGGGGTTTGGTGCAAGCACACTAACGCCCGAACAGATTGCATCTCACCAGCAAGAACGGTTTCAGGAGCAATCGCAGATACTCGGCTTGAGCGTCGATCAGATAAAAGATGCATGGGCAAACGGCACAACGATGCAGGAGCTCATGCAGACAAATAACATCAACGAGACCGACGTGCAAAAGCGTATGCAGGATGCCCGGCTACAGCAGCTGAAGACCGATCTGCAAGCGCTTGTCGACAAGGGCGTCATTAGCCAATCACAGGCGGACAAGCGGTTACAGACAATGCAGAACCGGATGCAGAACGCGCCGACATATAAAGGCTTCGGCATGATGCGCGGTATGCATGGAGGCGGGTGGATGTT
>MHKK01000016.1:3693-4169 GCA_001818365.1 Candidatus Komeilibacteria bacterium RIFCSPHIGHO2_01_FULL_52_14 | reverse complement strand
CCTCTTACAACGCATTGAGGGCCGCACGCGTCGCAGGACCGACATAGCCCACTTGCGCAATGCCATGCGCCTTTTGGAACGCAATGACCCCCGAACGCGTATAATTTCCAAAATATCCCGTGATGCTGGGATAGGTGTAATAACCCAGACGGCTCAAAACGCGCTGCAACTCGGTCACTTCCGTACCGTGAGATCCGATGATTAATGTTGCGGTAAATCGAAACGTGGAACGGGTGCTTGCTGCAGCAACGACCTCCGTTCCGTCGTCATACACGGCAACGACGCCGGCAGTAATCTCAATCGGCACACCGCTCCGGTACCCCTCCGATACTGGGATGGTACGTATCGCATCCCAGCTAAAATTAAGGGCTGCAAACGAAGCTTCGTCGACAATGAGTTGCTTGACCTGATTTGCCAGCCAATAGACCT
Source organism: Candidatus Komeilibacteria bacterium RIFCSPHIGHO2_01_FULL_52_14 (assembly GCA_001818365.1). GTDB lineage: Bacteria > Patescibacteriota > Patescibacteriia > UBA1558 > 2-01-FULL-52-15 > 2-01-FULL-52-15. The sequence continues at coordinate 3,740 of MHKK01000016.1, read as the reverse complement.
CCGGGGATCCGGGATATTTGACCAGTATCCCGTTTTTCGGGATGACG
>MHKK01000016.1:3589-3679 GCA_001818365.1 Candidatus Komeilibacteria bacterium RIFCSPHIGHO2_01_FULL_52_14 | reverse complement strand
CGTTTTCGGCGTTACCGCTATCCCCCACCCATGCGATGAGCTGACCCGCCGTCACGTGCGCCCCGCGCACGATGCCGGGCGCGTACGCAT
>MHKK01000016.1:0-3541 GCA_001818365.1 Candidatus Komeilibacteria bacterium RIFCSPHIGHO2_01_FULL_52_14 | reverse complement strand
AATGCAAATACTCGTATTCCCACCCTGAATCGTCGCGCAGATTTATCGCATAGCCCCAGGTCGCCTCCGGAATGGCCATGAAACTCACGACACCGTTCACCGCGGCTACAACCGGAGTCAATTTTGCGGAAATGATATCGTTTCCCAGATGAACACGGCCGCCGGATCGCGGATCGCCGAAGTCATCGGAAAAATGATGCTGTCCGTCAACCGGAAAAACAATCGGTCTGACGTACCCCGCATGCACGGGAGTCAACGAAACGAAAAAAAAGAAAACGATCAAAAAAAGTTGTGCACGCCGACAAAAACAACGCACCCGGTGTTGCTGCATACTATAGATGATGCACGAAATCGGAAATCCTTACAATACGTACTGATGCAAATAACGGAGTATGATACACTAACGTCATGAAAGAAGAGAATCGCCTGCAGCAGGGTTTCGCTCTTATCGGCATCATGCTTGCGATCCTTATTATCGGGATTCTGATTGTAACCACCCAATCGGGCCGCAACGGTAACCCGACATTTTCCGATTCGCCGTCGTCGACGCCGACATTCGTGCAAGCCGTGGATGATGCGCGGAAAGCCGTCAACGAATCCGAACGCACCGACAGCGAAATAAAGCGCTCACTCGACGGAGAGTGAGCGAAGTTGCTGACAATAGAGCGCGCCGCGGACCATTGGCCCGCGGCGTCTTACATCCGTGTCATGCGGCTGCCTGCACGCCCTTGGACTTGAGATAGCTCACGATGTCGGCGACGGTCTTGAGCTTCTCCGTGTCGTTGTCGTTGATGGTGATCTTGTATTTCTCCTCGATCGCCATCACGATCTCGACGGCGTCGAGCGAATCGGCGCCCAGCGCATCCTTCAGGTCGGCTTCGAGGGGCACCAGAGCAGGATCCGCCTTCAGGTGATCCACAATCAGTCCGCGTACGTCATCCAGGATGGTCACCGCTTCTCCTCCTCAAAACTTGTCGTTGACGAACATGGAACCAGTCCACCCTATGCCGTTCGTGGAAGAAAGTCAACACTGTTAGGGTCAACATCTCTGACGGGTTCAGGTGCGTTTTTTACCGGTACGCAGGAATTTTTTTGCCGATGGGCACACGTCTTGCAGAACGCACGAGCCGCAGAGCGGTTTTGGTTTACAGATAGCTCTGCCGTGCATGATAAAGTGCTCGTTGACGTCCAAGAAATCTTTGGATTTATATAATTTTTCCAGTTCAGCTCCTATTTTTTCGGGCGTGTGGTGCTTGGTAAGCCCTAACCTGGGCGCAACGCGCAAGACGTGCGTATCGACTGCAATGCCGGTCGGCGTGTTGAACGCTTTTGCCATAATCAGATGAGCAGACTTATAGGATACGCCGGGCAACAAGAGCAGTTCGTCGAGTGTCCGCGGCACCTTACCTTTGAACTTTTCGTCGAGAAGTTTTCCAATCCCCTTCAAGTAGCGTGCTTTGCTGCGGTAAAAACCGGTGCTGTGCACTTCGCGTTCAAGCGTCCGTATATTCGCCCGCGCATAGGCGCGAGCTGTCCGGTATTTTTTGAACAGCGGCCGCGTGACCTCGTTTACTTTCTTGTCGGTGCACTGCGCCGAAAGCACGACCCCGATCACCAGTTCGAGCGGCGTTGACCAACGGACAAACTCGCCTTTTAACGGATATTCTCGGCGCAGGCGGCGCAAGATCGTAGCAGCTCGTGCCCTTTTATTCATGGCAAAAGTATAGCATGAAAGGGAGGCCTCCGGCCTTGGACAATAGTTGTTATGCACAATTTACACCGCGCTGGCTTTACTCTATACTGAGCGCCATGGAACTTGCGGTGTATCTTGTCTTTCTCGTGTTTCTTGTTGCTTTTGTCGGCACGTTCGGTCGTGCATTCTTTCGCGGTGCGCCCTATGCCCCGAGCGACCCGAGAGCGATCGCGACGATGCTCGGGCTGGCAAAGCCGGCGCAACAGGATGTTGCGTGCGACATCGGCTCAGGAGACGGGCGAATCATGATAACGCTCGCCAACTACTGCGAGCGCGTCGACGGTTATGAGATCAATCCTTTTCTGGTGCTGTGGACCCGGATGCGCTTGCGTCGGCGGAATCTTTCCGATCGGGTAAAAATATTCCGCGGTTCGTTATGGAAAGCCGATTTTACAAAATATTCCGTCATAACGCTGTTCGGGATACCGTATATCATGAAAGAGCTTGAGAAAAAACTCTTACAAGAATTACCGAAAGGCGCCCGCGTCGTCTCAAACCGATTTACCTTCCCCAACTGGAAACATGCTGTCAAAAAAGATCGTGTCTACCTCTACGTCAAAGAGTAGCCCCAAAACCCTGACGCTCGCATTCGTGGTTCTGAAGAACAGAATTTTACTGGGAATGAAAAAACGGGGCTTTGGCGCAGGCCGCTGGAACGGATTCGGAGGCAAGGTGCTGGCCGGTGAAACAATCGAGGTGGCCGCACAACGGGAACTTTTGGAAGAAACAGGGATTACCGCGGAGAAGCTCCGTCAGCGTGGAATGTTAACGTTTCACTTTGAAAATGACCCGGTTACCCTATGCGTGCATCTGTTTAGTACTTCAAATTTTTCCGGGGAACCGCACGAAACCGAGGAAATGAAACCACAATGGTTTCCGCTCACTGCAATCCCCTATGCGGTAATGTGGGCGGATGACCGGTACTGGCTCCCGGTCGTGCTTTCCGGTAAAAACGTTGCCGGCGAATTTTGGTTTAAAGATACCGATACGCTTCTCAAGCATCGCGTAGCGGTCGTGTAAAAAAGAAGGGGGCGGTCCGCGTCATTGCCTTTCAGGCATGCGCGGACCGCCCCTGCGTTAGTTCACCGTCGGTGATACCGGCGGTTCGGTGCCACGCACGGGTTCTTTCCCGTTCCAGAGGTTGAGGGCGAATCGCACGCCCGCGAGTCCCTTGCGGAAGTCCCACGTCTTCCTCTCGAGCTCGGCAAGCTTCAGCTTGGAATCGAGCGCTGAGAGGGACTGAGGAGTCCCGAGCTGGTGATTGTCACCAAGCCGGTCCAGACGCTGCTGGCGCATTTCGCTTTCGCGATGCAGACGCTCGATCGCATCCTGATAGTGCTCGATGCGATAGTGCGCCTCGTGCTCCACGGAGAAAGCGACGCCGATCTTGGCGAGCAGATCCTTGAGCGCCCGTGTTACGGCGAGCGTTACGCTGACATCGCTCTTGGACGCCTGGTGAACCCGGTTGAGAAACTCCAGATACTGTTCGAGCTTAAAGCACGGTCTTCGCCGGCGTTCCGGTTGCTCATGCGGACCCTCGAGCGTCTTGATCTGTCTCCTGAGATCACGGATCTTGCTGTAGAGGTGGGTGATCCAGACCACGAGTCCGGTGATGATCACGAGCCCCACCAAGTAGTGAAGCGTGGAGATCATGATGTACGAATTGAGCACTGCCTGTGCGACCAAGGTGCACCTCCCGGTCCTGGTGGACCAGACATGCAGTGGTTGTCCACTGCGGGTTAACTGAAAAAGAGCAACATTATATAATACCATTTTATATTATTATTG
>MHKK01000015.1:50783-65299 GCA_001818365.1 Candidatus Komeilibacteria bacterium RIFCSPHIGHO2_01_FULL_52_14 | reverse complement strand
CGCATACCCGCCGGCAGCCCGCTCCCAGGCATAATCACCGGTTACCTTCACGACTACTTTCTTACGGAATAAGAACCCTGCTAAAAGTGACTGCAGGCCGCCTGCAACAGGACCCTGCGCGTACAGTATATCGTGCCGTCCAGCTTCCCGAAGCATCTCTTTTGCATACCTCACATAGATCGCGAGAGGACCCCCGCGCCGTGCTATTCGGAGCACGATGCAGCTACCCTGAATCTCACGGCCTCCTGCGTCGCTATAGCATACGACGGTAACCGTATGCCCGCGAAGGGACAAAAAATCCGCCAGCTGCGATGCATATGTCGCAGGTCCTCCGATGTCCGGTGGGTAAATGCCGGCCGCGATGAGAACGCGCATACGCAGCGGATGAATTACTCTTGTGCGCGATATCGGCGCATATCGATCTTGCCGATATAGTTTGATCTGGCGAATGCAATTGTTTGTTTGAGTCCTTCGTCGATGTTGACGAGAGGGAACCAATTCAATTTTTCTTTTGCGAGCGTAATGTCAGGAACAGCCTGATGATGGGAAAACGGCAAGCTCTCACCGTACCGTACCGTGGAAGTCGAGCTCACCATGGAACGCACCTTTTCCGTAATGTCGTGATAGGTATAAAAATTATCATTGCCAATATTCACGGGATGATCAATTTCCGAGTGCATGAGCGCAAGCAGCCCCTCGACGGTATCCTTAACAAAGCAGAGCGAAGAACCGGTGCTCGCATCACCGGGCACGACGACCTCCTGATTCATCAGAGCGTTATTTATTATGTCCGGAATGATCCGCCCGCTATTTTTCATCATCCGTGGTCCATAGGTTGTAAATACGCGAGCGGTGCGAACGTCAAGCTTGAAATACTCACGATAGGTCGAAGTGAGCATCTCGGCAAAACGCTTCCCTTCGTTATAGCATGCGCGCGGTCCAATGAAATTGACACGTCCCAGATAATTTTCACTGATGATGTTCGTGTCTTCAGGTGCAGGACCGTAGACGGCCGATGAAGACGTCAAAAGATATCGTGCCTTGTACTTTTTGGCAAGCTCGAGAGAGATCCGCACGCCTTGCGAATTCGCAAGTGCCGTTTCGATCGGCAAGCTGGTGTAATCGGACGGCGACGTGGGGCATGCCAAATTATAGATTTCCTGCACACCGTTGATATGAACCTTGAATTTTCTCAAACCAGGTTCCTTCCCGAAATCCATGTCGGTCGTAATATCATGCCGGATAAACTCGAAATTCGGAAACTCAAGCATCATCTTGATGTTCTCGACATCCGATGTGATGAAATTATCGAGACATATGACATTATCGCCTCTGCGAAGCAACAGCTCGCATAAATGGGAGCCGATAAAACCTGCCCCGCCCAAAACGAGTATGTTCTTCTTTTGAATGGGTATCACTACCGTCATGTCCGTAACGTAATAGTAAAGCAGGCGTCAATATTTGCCAAGGAGATACCACCAGCGAATTTTGACAAGTTCAATGAGCACGGCAAGATAGGAAGCCGCCGTTACCTTCGAATCGAAGTTATTCGTCCACGTTACCGCCGATTCGTAGATCCGGTAGCCCTTCTTGTGCGCAAGAAATAGCACCTCAAAATCGAATCCCCAGCGTTCGAGGCGCTGTTTTTGGAAAATATCGATTGCGGATCTGCGAAAAAGTTTGTATCCGCATTGCGTGTCCCGGAACGGTAAACCTAAAAACATGCGAATAACGACGTTACCGAGCCGTCCTAATTTCCGTTTGATGGGGTTCTGATGAACGGTTATCTTCGAATCGGCAAGAGCGCGCGAACCGATGACGATATCATGACCCTCGAGCTCCGGGATGAAGTGCTCGAGCTCGCGTATATTCGTGGAATTGTCGGCATCCATAAAAAGCACCAATTCTCCGCGACTCGTGAGCACACCCGTCTTTACCGCATGACCTTTCCCCCGATTCGGCTGATAGCGGACCACCGTCGTGTCTGGGACGGCCGACGCAGCCGAGGCGGTACGATCGGACGACCCGTCGTCGACGACAATGATTTCGTATGAGCGAAAACGCTCACGGCAATACTGATGTACGTCTTGTACCGTAGCCGTGATGTCCCGCTCCTCGTTATATGCAGGGATGACGACGCTAATCTCAATCTTCATGGGTTTGTCGAAAGGTCCAAAATTTGTTCATGAAAAAATTCCAAAATACGACAATGCCGATGGTCAGCACCTTTGCGATGAGGTCACGAATGCCAACAATGCGTACGAAGGTGTAGAGCAGCGATTGTGAAACAACAAGCGATATAATAGCGACAATAATGAACCGTGCGGATTGCCGTGCAAGAACGGCCGTATCGTACGAGCGGAACGTCCAGAATTTGTTTGCGAGAAAACTGACCATAACTGCCGTGACCCACGAGCAAAAATTTGCCGCCAAAAAGTGAAACCCCGCATACCGTGTAAAAAAATAATACACGGAAAAATCGATCATCGTGTTCATGACGCCCACGATTCCGTACTTCACAAACTGTCGTACATGTTTATTTTTTATAATTTTCATGCGTCGATCGCTCTCAACGGGTAAAGGCGAACGAAAAGCGGATTGTCTTGAAGTCGGGATTGGTGCCGTTAAAACTGACGTGATCGATAACCCGGCCGAAAATGTCGAATATCGTGATGTCCGCTCCGTGGGACAGCTGATGCATCATAATATCCTTCTGGCCGTCTCCGGTAAAATCTCCCGAGTTTATCATGCTGGCTTCCTCGACGTCGTCGATTTCCGGATACAGGGGAAAACGATTTGACTCGGCGCCCGAACTGTCGAACATTGCCAGCACGACGTTGTCGTTACGTTCCGGAACGACAAGAATCGGATCTCCCCTATCGCTGCTGCCGCCGCCGATTGCGACAAAATACCCGCCCCTCATACGCGAATCAAAAGCCATAAATTGCGAAAGTAAGCCACCGGACGAGTTGAACACCCGCACATGCGGACCTCCGCCTGTCGCGGGAACGGTCACGATTTCCCCTGCGTGATCATGATTCACATCGCCTGCTGCTACGCGAACGCCGCCTAGAAACGAAGCTGCATATGCCATAAACTCGGAGATCTTGGAACCACGGCTATCAAAAACGCGCACCTGCGGCTGATGTCCAGACAGAGGCGACACGACGATCTCCGCGGCACCGTCTCCGTTCATGTCGGCAGCTGCCACCGATAACCCGCCTCGGTACGCCGTGTCATAGGCCATGAACTGGAGCAGTAAACTCCCAAAGACGTCGAAAACCCGGATATGCGGTCCTCCCCGGCTCAGCGGAGCCGTTATAATCTCCGGTATCCCGTCGCCGTTGATGTCGCCGGTCGCAACCGCAACACCGCCCCGGAAGGATTTCGTATACGCGTAAAATTGCGACACCAGAGACCCGTTTTTATCCTTCACAACGATAAGCGGTTCGAAGCCGGCACCCTGTGCCATAATGATACGCAGCGGGTTGACGCGCGAAAGCTCGATGGCCTTATCGACAGCCGCACGGGAATTTAAAACACCATAGCCAATATCGCTATACTGCTGTCCAGCGGGATTTGTGTTAACCGCGGTCATCAGCAGAGCCCGGTAGAGCTCCGGCAAGGACAATGTCGGCGCGACCGCCCGCATCATGGCGAGTGTCGCCGAAACCATCGGTGCAGCGACCGACGATCCGTTCCAACCACCGTGAAAATACTCCGCGAGGTCAGGATCGCCATCCTTATGCCACACGGTACTGTAGATATTGGTCCCGGGAGCGGCGATATCGATGCAGTTCGATCCGTAATTCGAAAACGATGCACGTCGATTGCTCTCGTCAACTGCTGCAACACCGATAACGCGATTCACGCCTTCAACGTCGCAGACCGGGTACCGGGGCGTAACGTTCAAATCGACCCCGCTCGTTTGCTGATTACCTGCGGCTGCTACGATCGCCACACCCGACCTGAATGCACTTTGAATACTCGAAACGAGGCGTGGATCCACAACTTCTCCGACCAAACTCAAATTGATAACATCGGCTCCGTTCTGTACTGCATAATCGATGGCCTGAGAAAGCAAAATAGTATTCCCCGAGCCGTGACTGTCCAAAACTCGTATCGGCATGATCTTGATCCGGTAGCCGACTCCGGCAATACCGATGGCATTATCCTGCTGTGCGGCGATGATACCGGCAACGATGGTTCCGTGATTTATTGCCTCAACCGAGAACTGATCTTCTTTTTTGGGCCTCGGATCGGGCTTCGAAAGCAAAAAATCCCAGCCCTGTACATCGTCGATGTAGCTGTTGCCGTCATTATCGAGCTCATCACCCGCTATCTCGCCCTCGTTACGCCATAAGCTGGCCGCAAGATCGGGGTGATCAAGATCGACTCCGGTATCAAGCACTGCCACAATAACGTCACGCTTCTGAACGTATTGCTGCGTGATGCTCCAGGCATCGAATGCCTGGGTTCGATTCAAGTACCACTGCCTATACAGATCCGGGTCATTCGTGACGAGCGCAGCCGCCACTCCGGACGGCACGCCGCTGGCCGCCAACACGCTTGGCATGCCCTGACTCGGAATAGAAGCCATAAAAAAAACAGCCATCAGGACGAGCGAGCTTCTTATTTTTCTCTTACAATGCATTAAATAGGTTACGCGGCAGCCGGCTTATTATACTAGAATTTAGCGTTTTTGTTCAACTACAAGATCCTCGAGAAATATCCGCCCATTTGCAAGGAGCTGTTTACGATGCGCCAATTGGTCGGGGGGAATTGCCTCGATCAAATCAAGTGTTTCCTCCAGTCCCCGTCTACTGTACAAAGATCGATATGCCTGCAGGATAATGTCCCACTCGGTATCGGTGAATTCATGATACGCACCCCTCATGAATGAGAGCAGACGGGCATCGCTGTCCTCCAACGAGCTTTGCCCAAGGACGAACAAAAGCCGGGTTTCAATGCTGAACGGGGTAAGTCGATACGCGTGAACAAAATCCTCCAGCGCGCGCACCCGCCATTCGTGTCGCATATCCGGGTCGGTATACGCCAGATCGAGATCGATCGTCCCACGTAACTCATACAGAGCCGGATCGCGTTCGCTTATCACGAGCGCTGCCGTGACCAGATCATATGCATATCGCAGTCGTTCAGGGTACACATCGGACGTCGCTCTCTCGAGCCGGGCTAGTGCGATAAGGTAGCGGGTTTCCGGAAGGGATTCAACGAGATAACGGGAGAGCACGGTTCGGTACCACTCGACGGTGGCGCTGTCTGCAATCTCCGCGAGGAGCGGTGAAATCTTCTCTGATTCGATAGCTATGATCGGTTCATGTGAGCGCTTGCTTAATGACCATGCGCGCTCAGCAAGCGCGATTCGCTCAGTCGCTTGAGATGCAAACTGCATTTTTCTCACAAGGACGTTTGCATATGCATCGGGGATGAGCAGTAAGCCTGCGGCAGCGATCGATATCACGACGCTTGAGACCGCGATCATCGTTCGTTGCTGCGCTGCCCGATCGGGCAGAAGCGGCCCTGGCTGCTGCAAACACGCAAGAAGAACCATCAGCAGCACGCCGTCGGCAACGGAATAAAACGACAGGAGGAGGAAAAAAACGTACCCTGCGTAAAGAACCGTGGTTGCACGGTCGGCCTCTGTTATGCCTTGTGTCTGCCGAAGAGCGTTTCGGAACGGCATCGCCAGAAGTAAACAAAACAGGAGCAGGCCGATGAGCCCGCTTGTTACCGCTTGCTCTATAAACGCATTATGGGGTTTGTCGAAAAAGACCGTCTGATACGTGCCGCGGAACAGGATTGGATCATAGTGTTTCTCAAGGGCATACCGATAGCCGTTCTCTCCCCATCCCGACAAAGGCCGTTCGAAAAATGCATTGACGCCGGCACGCCATGCTGCGACCCTGCTCTGGGTCGTTTGATCGCCCAAACCGTATCCGTAATTGCGAGATTTTGTCGAATAGAAACTTAAAAAGAAAAGTGCCGCCATCAGCAGGCAGAGCGACAGCGATGCGATTGCCAGCATCTTTCTTGCCCGAAGGCGATTGCGAATCCGATAAAATACGAGCACCACGATCAACCCCGCAAGACCCATTGCTATACCGACAATGGCACCGCGCGTATTTGTAAGTCCGAGGCACGTGAGCAAGAAAAAAAATAGAAACGTATACAAAGGACGCAGGGCCTGACGGTCCGCAAAATAGCAATATGCGTCGAACGCGAGAGCAAGAATAAGATACGATCCCAAAAAAATTGCATTACCGAGCGACGAAAATATCCGATCACCCTGCGTATAAATACCAGGAATGTGCAGGAACTGAGCGATAGCCAGCGCTCCGACGATGCAGGCGATGAAGACGATAAACCGCAAGAAATGAAGGCGCTCGGCACGGGTGCGAAAAACAGTCGTACAGGTGAGATAGAGGGTGAACAGAATGATCCAATCAAAGACGCTGCCGAAGCGCTGCCAGGAACCGACCAAAGCGAAGGTGTACGGATGCAAGACAAGATTCAGCGCTGTTACGAACGTGACAAACGAAAAGAATACCGCCGTCGTTCCGCGGAAGCGAGGCCGTGCTCCAGGTTCCAGAATCCAATACACAACAACCGGTGCGAGCAGAAGTAAGCCGCCCAGGCGCACGATCAGTGTCTGTGTGTAGACATACGGCGAGTAAAAATAAAGTGAATAGAAAAGCGGTGAAGCTACGATTACCGCAGAGACGATGATCAAATACCTCCGAAGGAGATGCATAGCAGTTATAGTATATGACTACGCATATTACGTAAATTGACACTCCTGCGCCACATAGTATGATGCACGTGGGTTTCGTATGATACAACTTAAAAAAGTGACGCTGGTCCTCGGAGATACCGTGTTTTTTTACATTGCGCTGTACCTCACGGTCCTGATACGGTATCGCGGTGATCTCACGCCGGAATTATGGTGGAGACACGTTCTGCCGTTTACCATCGTGTTCGCTCTCTGGCTGGTCGTTTTTTTCGTCAATAACCTGTATTCGGTCCAGATCGCAAAGAACGATTTCAGCTTCTACAATTATCTTTTGCAGAATTTGGCGATCAATACACTGATCGGTTTTACTTTTTTCTACCTGACACCGACCGTTGCTATTACGTCACTCCGTCCTTTCCGCGTCCTCCTCGTTCTCATACTCATCTACGCTCTTTTATTTCTGCTATGGCGACTTTCTTTTTATCGTCTTACCTCCCACCCATCGCTCTCGAACCGGGTTATGCTTATCGGACTCAACCGGGAAACAATCGAACTGGCGCAGGATCTTGAGCAAAAACCGCAGCTGGGATATAAGATATCACTCATCGCAAACTTGGATCAGACGCAGCTCCCGATCACTCTGCAGCATATTCCCCATATCAAGGAATTAACCGACCTCTCCGCAACCATACAGAAACACAGGATACAAACCGTTGTTACGACGACCATCCCGCAGCACAGCTCAACGGTTTCACGGTATCTGTTCGAGACACTGAATCTCGGTCTTACGTATTACAATTTCACCGCGTTTTACGAAAAAATCACCGGTCGAATTCCGGTAGGGTCTCTTGAAAAGAGCTGGTTTATAGAAAATCTTCTCGGGGGAACCAAGCGAACGTTTGAACTGATCAAGCGTCTGATTGACATCATCTCGGTCCTGGTATTCGGCACAATTTCGCTGCTCCTCCTCCCCTTTATCGTCGTCGGCATTAAGCTCACATCGCCGGGACCTCTTCTCTATAAACAAATCCGTACCGGTAAGGGAGGGACAACATTTACGACCATGAAGTTCAGATCGATGGTCACCGACGCCGAGCAGCACGGACCGCAGTTCGCATCCAAGAACGACTCCCGCGTGACGAAGTTCGGACGCTTCCTGAGAAAATCGCGTTTGGACGAGATACCGCAGTTCATAAATATTCTTGCCGGCGATATGACGTTCGTCGGCCCACGGCCGGAACGGCCCGAGTTTGTCGAGACGCTCAGCCAGCAGATCCCATTTTACAAGGAACGCTTGCTTGTAAAGCCGGGCCTCACCGGATGGGCACAAATCAATTACAAATACGGTGACTCGGTTGATGATGCGATGCGAAAACTGCAGTATGATCTATTTTATATAAAAAACAGATCGTTCACGCTCGATGTCTCGATCATTCTGAAAACGCTGAACACGATCTTTAACCGGAGCCTCGGCCAATAATGCAGTTCAAGAGCGAAAAGAAACTATTGGTTACCGGCGCTTCGGGAAATTTGGGCACCGCGATCCGGTCTCTGGTACGCTGTGCCGGCATCGACCGGAACGATCTTGATATCACGGATGCCAAGGCGGTCAAGACGTATTTTGCTCATCACCGATTCGATATTCTCATCCACTGCGCGGCCTATACCGATGTAGCAGAAGCCGAAAAGGATCATGCATCCTGTTATCGTATCAACGTTGCGGGCACGGAAAATCTCGTCCGATCATTTTCCGGCGACAAATTCGTGTATATCTCCACCGATTATGTGTTTGACGGGCAGCGCGGCAACTATTCCGAAGATGACGTACCGAATCCGGTGAATTACTATGCGCTTACCAAACTGCTCGGTGAGATCGCCACTCGACAGTACCCGAACACGCTGGTAATCCGTACGTGCTTTAAGCCGGACGGTCCGTGGAAATATCCTAAGGCCTTTATCGATCAGTTTACGAGTCATGATTACGTCTCTGAGCGAGCGCCGGACATTGTTCGGGCATCGCTTACGCAGGGTCTCTTCGGTCTGATTCATATCGCCGGTACCCGCAAAAGCGTCTATGAATTGGCGCGCAAAAACTCTCCGCAGGTCGGTAAAATGTCTCTTGCCGATGTGCCGGTCACGTTGCCGCGCGACACTTCCCTGAACAGCTCGCGCTGGAACGATCTAAAAAAAAGCATCCGGTAAGCTGTTCTACGGGCCAACGATACGTACCGGGATGCCTGCCGCAGCCATTCGCTGTTTGATGCTGTTTGCCGTGTGCCCCGAATAGTGAAACATACTGGCAAGCGCTGCGGCATCGGCATGTCCTTTTTTAATGACGTCGATAATATCCTGGACTTTGCCGGCGCCGCCTGAGGCAATGACCGGAATGGAAACCTCGGATACAACGGCATTGATAAGATCAATATCATATCCGGCCATACTGCCGTCCTGATCGACCGAGGTGACAAAAAGCTCGCCGGCTCCCCGCTTATGCATTTCCTGTGCCCAAGGTACCGCCTCATGCCGTGTCGTCGTTGCCCCGCGCTTGTCCATGACCATAAACCGCCGTCCGTTGCGCTTCACGTCGATCGATACGACAATGCATTGGCTGCCGAATTTACGTGCCGCTCGCTCGATAAATTCGGGGTGCGTGAGCGCCTCCGAGTTGATGATCACCTTATCGGCCCCGATGCTCAAGAGCCTCTGTATGACATCCAGAGAATGAATACCCCCGCCAATGGCAAGCGGCATGAAACACTCGCCGATAACCTCATGTATAACGTCGTAGAGCGGCTCACGATGCTCCTCAGTGGCTTTCAGATCGATAAACACGAGTTCATCGACGTTTCTGCTGTTATACACGTGAGCCGCCTGGATCGGTGAGCCAAGATTCCGCATGGTTCCAAACTGTATGGTTTTGACCAAACTAAATCCGTTGAAGAGCATGCACGGGATAACACGCACCTTAAGCATAGGAGAGAAAATTCTTTAGAACAGTAAGCCCCGAAACCTGGCTTTTCTCAGGATGAAATTGGGTACCGAAAATATTTCCTTTTTCAACAACGGCGACGAATCCGTCGCCGTATCCGCAGGTTGCTATAACCGCACCGGGATCGGTGCAGTTAAACACGAAGCTGTGAACAAAATAAAAATTCCGGTCAGCAAGCCCTTGTAACAGAACACCCTTTTTTTGAATCATGATTTCGTTCCATCCAACGTGCGGCAGCCGGATATGAGTCCCGGATAACTCGTCCACGGTACCCGGAAGCCAATTAAGGCCCCGGTGAACGCCAAATTCGTTGCCCGTGGAAGCCAGCAATTGCATTCCGAGACAGATACCTAAAAAAGGAATTTTTTGCCGCAGAGCCCGCTCCGTTATCATGGGGATCACGCCGCTCTCCTCGAGTAAGCGAATACCCTCGCCGAATGCACCGACGCCGGGCAGCACCAGGTGCGTCGCCGTGTTGATATCATTTTTATCGCGCGAGATTTTTACCGACGCGCCAAGTTTGGCAAACGCTTTTGACGCAGACGCGACGTTGCCGAGTCCATAATCAATGATGACAACGGATTTACTCGTTGTCATAATTGTTCTTGATAAGATTGCCGGCTGCATCGCGAACCAATATGCCGTGCGTATCAACTTTAAAAATCTGCTTATTCGTGAACTGATCGAAGATACTGTCGATCTCGGTCTTGGATAAACCGCTGTAATCGATGAGGTTCGTAACACCGTACTTCGGATAGACACCATCGTATTGGCGTACAAGGCGCAGACCCTCTTTGCGCGAAATGCGTTTGTTGCGGATATCGATACATGCATGATCGGTCGCACGACCGAAACCGTACTTGACGAACTTCAGGTAGTCATGAACGCTGACAGTCGCCTCATCGAGATTTTCATAATTCGTATACGTACCCTCTACTGGCCCATCCTCCTTGACGCTGAAACCATGCTTTTTTATGATCTCAAGCTGCGCGCGAGCATCCCATTTAAAATAATATCCCAAAAAAATCCCGCGAACGCCGACGCGATCAAGCTCCTGCTGGCTCGGATAGGTGTACGGCAAAAGATCCTCGCGCGTAATGCCTTCTACGTTCAGCATGTCCTCGACGCGGTTCCCTAAAAGTCCGCCGAACTCCTCGAGCCAGCGTCGATCCAAAACCTCCCGATCAGCCGCCGCCTTCGGGCCTCCGTATTCCAGCTGTGAATTCTCACCCCAGATGACAAGGGGGATGCCGTATCGCACGGAAACGTTAATCGGCACCGTAAAGATACCGACGTGATTGGGCCATTCGTTATCGCCGACGCGCCTCAATCCTTCGATTACCATTTTCTTGTATACCTCGGGATTTTTTTTGAAAAAAATAACATCAACTCCCAACCTACCGAGGTTGTCGATATTCTTTTTGCCGAGCGACGTCTGATGGGTCGGTTCGAAGCACACACAGAGCGGGTTCAGCCCATAAATCTTCTTTACAACGTAGGTCTGATAGGTGCTATCCTTGCCGCCGCTGACGGGGATAATGCAATCGTAATTTGTTTTATCCTTTGATCGATATTTTTCCAAAACCGCTTCGAACTCTTTTTTTCTGGACGTCCAATCGATCTCTTCCTTGCGCTCAGCCGATTGACACGCGTCACACACGCCCTCTTCGTCAAAAAACAAATCGGGCTTGGTATTGGGCATCACGCAGTTTTTGCAATAAGTAAGTTTCATAGTGCTCTACCGGATCGACGCTTTCTGTACGACATCAGCGTTCAACCGAGCAAGCGTCGGGTTCTCCCATAAAAACCTGATCACTTGACGCACGTCGATGATATGTTGATCGTCACGGTAAAACTCCGAATACACCCGCTTCAGCAGATCGTAATCAATCTGCTCATCGATGGTCAATCGAAAATCGCCCCGATACTCGGCGGGGACAGAGTATGGCGCCGTCGTGCCGTGTTTGGTTATATAGGGCGTCACATGCTCCCGCTCAAACGGTTCCTTTGCTTCCCGGTGGGCACGTTCGAGGGCTTGAAATGAAAAAACTTCGGTATCCAGACCGCGCGGGAAAACGCGATCAAGGCAGTTGCTCAAGTAATCGACCTTTTTGGTTCTAAAAAGGCGCAATGACTCATCTATCACTATCGGATCGATAAGCGGGCAGTCCGAGGTAATCCGAACGACGACATCCAGTTTAAATTTCCCTGCGGCATCATAGAAGCGCGCAAGAACATCGGACTCGCTCCCCCGGTAACAACTAAATCCATGCTGCGCACAGAACTTCTCGATGATATCGTCGCCGGGAGTATCCGAGGTCGCGACGATGACCTCGTCGGCAAGCTTGCTCTGCTGACAGCGCTTTACCACGTGCCAGAGAATCTCCTTACCGGCCAGCAATTTCATGACCTTACCAGGGAGACGCGTCGACCCCATGCGTGCCTGTATGATGATCCCCGTTCTCATTGCCGTTATTTTTTCTCAAGTAAAAACATCGAATCGACATTCTCGTCCCGTATGTATTTATACCGTTCGGATCGAATCAGCTTTAAGGAAGGAAATTGTTTCATGTAGAGTTTTGCAAAATCATTCTTCCACAGCCGGTCGGTATGCCCGCGATACGTGATCGGCGTCATTGTCTCGGCAAAATACTCGAACCCCCAGATGAATTTCTTTGAAACACGGTATATTTCGATCAGGGCGCGCGGAAGATCCTGCGGACTGATATGAATCAGCACGCCGGATGTAAACACAAGGTCAAAATAATTGTCCTCAAAAGGAATATCAAAAACACTGCCTTCTATAATAGTGATGCCCCGTGTGTGCTTTTTCGCACGCTCGATCGCATCGGTATTGATTTCAATACCGTAGAGGTTCGCATATCCCATCGACTGCAAAAGCGAAAGTTGATTGCCGACATTGCAGCCGATTTCAAGAACCGATGCGATAGATGGTTTCGGCAAAAATCTCCGATTCATTTCGGTTCGAGAAATGCCATACCGATCGGTATACATCGCATCAAGTTCCTCCGGCGTGAACGTATTTCGCCCGGTATACTCGTCTCCGAAATTTGCTTTCCAAAATTTTTCCTGTGGTGTAGACATTATCGATTGGTGTTAGTTCTGATAGGTATCGTCGTAGTGCGCCGGAACTATTGTTTCCGAACGATGTCGTGTTCTACCTCTTCCTGAATGCTTCTCACCTTAACAATCCTGTTTGAAGGTATAAAACCGCGTATAAGCCCCAGCGGATAACTGTAAACGTTCTTACCGATTAAAGCACCTGGTTGGGTAACCGTATTACAGCCCAGAGACGAATAATCGCCGATAATCGCCCCGAACTTAATCAATCCGGTATCCTGTCCCTGGATTTTGATGTTATCGAATGCAACTTTAAGGTTGGATAATTTCGTGCCCGCTCCCAGATTTACAAAGTTGCCGAGGACACTGTGTCCCACAAACGCGAAATGCGGAGCCCGTGAATCGTTGAGAAATACCGCACTGCCGACCTCTGACGCGTGACCTATCACGACACGATCGCCCGTGAGCGTATGCGCGCCGACATACGCGCCGTGCCGTATTTCGCAATTTTCTCCGATAATAGCCGGGCCATGCACCCAGGCTCCCGGCTGGACAACGCTTCCCTTGCCAAGATACACGTTATCGCCGACGAAAGCACCAGGCATTACCTTTCCGTAAATTCCCGGTTTCAAATGCGCATCGATATATGCGGGTATTCGCTGTATGAAATCGTAAACGTATTCCATATTCTCGAAGAGATCCCGATACTGAAACTTCGTGAGATCCAAATAATAGCTTATGTCCTTCAGTTCCATATACGTAAAAAATCTTTGATTATTTTTTTATTACTGTCGAACGCGATGTGCTTGGGGATTTCCCTTTTTGCAAACCAACGGCTTTCCGAAACATCGTCAAGAGCTTCCAATTTTCCTACAGTACTCCGCGCAAGATATGCGATGGAGAGGACCATAAAGGGATCGGTTTTTAACGGATAGGTACCAGGGTATATCCCAAAAAGACGCTCGATGGATATATGCAATCCCGTTTCCTCCAAAAGCTCGCGCTTGGCCGTATCCTCCGGCGTATCCCCGTGGTCTATGAATCCACCGGGAAGATCCCACCATCCCTTGAACGGTCTGCCTTTTCGACGGGTAAGCAACAATTTGTTTCGATACAAAACCAGGCAGGTAGCGGTCGGTCGCGCGTTGCGATAATTGACAAACGAGCATGACGTGCAACGCAGCGTTCCGTCGGAATGTGCACGCAGCCGATGACCGCATAACGAACAAAATCTATACTTTGCAAGAACTATTTTTTTTCTGTGCATTGAATTTTTATATCATCGCTTCCATTGATCCGCAAGCAAGCCGTACAAAATGCTGTTGCGATATGCTCCGTTTTTAAACATACTTTGGCGGGCAACACCCTCTTTCACGAATCCCAGATAATCTGCTAATTTTTGCATACCGAGATTGTCATCGCTGGTCCCGCAATAGATCCGATGCAGATTCAATGCCCGAAAACCGTGATCGATAATGAGTCGACTCGCATCTTTACCGACGCCTTTACCCCAGGAACCCTTGTCGCCGATGATAATCGCGTACTCGGCGCACCGGTTAATAAAATCTATATCCTGCAAGGAAACGTTGCCGATATGCTTATTTGTCGCTTTATCAATAATCGCCAGTGTCAGATTATTTTTCGAAAGTATGACGTTTTTATAATAATCATGCATCGCTTCGCGGCTGTGCGGAT
>MHKK01000015.1:0-50773 GCA_001818365.1 Candidatus Komeilibacteria bacterium RIFCSPHIGHO2_01_FULL_52_14 | reverse complement strand
GGAGTTATATTGACATACCTCGCTGTCGTTAAACCATTGAATGTAGGAATCAGTCAGATCGGTTTCTTCTATGCCTCGGAGATAAACTGTTACACCGTCTAAGAAAACTTTGTTCATAGAATACGTAATTAATCTTTTTTTCTTCCCGCGAAAAACAGCGATACCACCTCTTTATCGCGTCGCTCGTCTCCATATCCAGCCCGCTTAAAAACCTTAATCGATACTTCGTTGGTTTCTTTGATGCGGGCCCGGATACGGCGTACCTCCGGATGATGTTCCATGAAACGCGTGGAGCTTTCTATGAGAGCCAGAGTCCCGTATCCCCTATTCCGGTACTCCGGGCCAAGGGCAATCGTAATTTCCGCGACAGTTCCGCTTATATCGAAACGTACCTGCCCGATAGGCTCGCTTTGCTCATTCAGAATGATTTGAAGCACTTTTTTCGGGTCTCCGAGCGTTCGTTCAAGCCATTGTCGGTGATCGTCAGGTTTAATGATATCCTGAGTAAACGCCTGCATCCGCGTGACTTCGTCATTGCGCCAATTCAACAACAATTCGGCATCATCAAACGTGGCTTTTCGTATTTCCGATATTGAGCGGGTATCGCTATGAGAAGTTGGTGCTTGTTGCGTCATGTTACAATCATTGTAAAAAAATAACCTGCTATCTGACTATTCGACGAATTTCGCAAAACGCTTCTGCGGCCATCAAGCCCGACTCCATACCGCGATACTTACTCAGAATCCGGATACCCTCAAGTGAACGCGGATGCGGGTACGGACGCACCTCGGATGTATACGCAGCGAGCGCCTTGATTTTCTGATCGATCGACGAAGAAATATCGACGTACACATTGGGTTGGAATGTCTTGAAGTCCTTTCTCTGCCATTCCGTGGATGACAAGGTTTCGAACGTCAATAGTTGTTCAAGCTCCGGATAAACGCCCGGACGCGCAGCGGTCAGTACGGCTTGAAATGCGATCCTGTGATCGACATTCAAATCGTATTCATGATGCGTATAGACGATATGAGGATTAACCTCATTCAAAAATTTTTCAACTATTTTTGTAACACTCAATAAACTTACGGTGTCAAAAGCGTTGTCGGGAAGATTGGCAAAATCAATCTTCTTGAAACCTATTATTTTCGCCGCTTCCATGGCGTTTTTCAGAAGCGATGACTGCATATCCTTGGATGACGCATCCCGGGACAGAACACCTTCCCCAAGGACGAGACAATGAACATCATAACCGCTCCTGCAATGCCTAATAAGCGTACCGCCTGCGCCAAGGATCTCGTCATCAGGATGTGCAGCGACAATCGCAATGGATTTATTTTTCATAATCGTGATGAATAGGTTGCTTATTTAACATCAAAGACAGCTCCATCGGACCTGTATACTCTCTTATCTTCGATACAGAATGCCGCCAAATAATAACCGTAACCGGCCCCGAGGTCAATATTAATATAAGTCGGCGTTATCGTGGGCTCGAGGCCGAATTGGGTGTGCCCTGCCACGATACGATACCGATCAAGATATTTCGGATTAATCTCATCCTTATCCATTCTTAAAAAATAATTTTCTTCGGTAAAAATAAGAGGCGATTGATGAATTTGATCGTGTTTTAGCCCTGCATGAATCGCCAGATACTTGTCGACAAGATGATAATCCCGCATTTTTGGAATGAGCTTAAGATAATCCGCCAGTAAATCTTTTATCAATTCGATCTTATTATCACCAATCATTGAGGCCGGCGAATCGCATAATCCCGTGAGTGCCTCAACGCCGCCGTACTTCAGCAAGAACGCATTACGCTGCAGTTCGCCGTGATTCAGATAACGATCCCACACGAAATCATGGTTTCCCTTTATAAAAATGCAATTCGATTCGCTCTGTAAGGTCTCCAGAGTATCCAGGGTATCCTTGGTATGTACGTTCTTGTCGATATAATCTCCCAAGAAAATCAGCGTATCATCACGCGTGGGCCTGATCTTCACCAGGAGTTTTCTTAATTCCTCACTATTTGCATGGACATCACCGACGATGTAATTCATTTTATTCCCGATCGCTCAAATACTTTGTTAAGGATTTACGTCCCGTTCGAAAGCAATTTTTTTCGTAGCGATACAGATACATTCCACTTCTGAATTCCGGTTTTCGTTTTATAACCGTCGCATTTTCATGCCGTATATAGAGATCTATCTCGTTTCCGAATGCACGATCCGTAAGAACGGATGTCGTCGATAGCCGCGGATTAATTTCGAAGATATACAATGTATTCTTCAATCGCATGAGCTGAACGTTGAACGGACCGCACGGATTCATTTTTTTGACAATCATACCGCATACATCCTCAATGGCCTTGTGCCGCTCGGCAACCGCTACTCTTGTTATGCCGCGCTTGAGAATAACCCTCTTGGGGACAACGCCGATGAGCGCATTCTTGTTGTTGACAATGACCGAGACGGTGTATTCGGTACCGTTGATATACGGCTGGACGACAAGATCGCTAAAATGAACTTTGTACAGGGCGATATACCCGAGTAATTGCTTTCGGTTGTGCACGACGTGCACGCCGCGGGACCCACGGCCATAACGGGGTTTGACGATCGCCGGATATCGTACGTGCCGCAGGGTATTCCACGGCAACAGCGACGATATCTTAAGCTTATGCAATTCCAGCATCAACTCGTATTTATTCAAACATTTTTTTATGAATTGATCGTTCGGAACCACGGCTGACACGTTCTTTGCCGATCGCGAATATCGGCTGATAACCCGAAGCTCCTCGTCGGCTCCTGGGACAATACAATCGATATTCCAGATACGAACCAATTTCTTTATGGCGCTCAAATAATTTTTCGATTTCCCGAGCGGTATCCTTTTGAAAGGAAAACCGAGAAACGGCGCGATGCTCCGCTCATCGGCATCGGCTAAGAAAATAGTATGGCGGGCGGATAGCTGCTGCGCCATATAGATCGACGCGCTCCCGCCTGCGCACGTAATCAGAATATTTCGTTTGTTTTTTTTCATAGGTCTTCGATTCATGCTACGCTGCCCACTGCATAGCGTACCCCGCTATTTTCCTCGTATATTTTCTTGAGCGATATAATCTCCGTCTTTTCAGTATGCGGGAGGATGCTTTTTAAATACGAGCGTATTTCCGTATCGTAATCGACCGGCGCAATGAACAATACGTCAACCGGATGATCGACGAGATTGAGCGGCGATTCGATTCTGTTTTTAAAACCAGCCATGAATCTACCGTGCTTCATCTCATCCGTATCGAACAAGCGCGGCTCCTTGCTAAACGACAGCAGACCGTCAAGGACGATCGAGGGAGCATAGAGCCCGACGGTACGTCCGCGTTTCTCGCGCTCGGTAAGCAGCTTCTGAATGGAAGAAATGTTTTTTTTGACGTTTCTGTCAAACGCGCTAAAAATCTCACCATCATGGTCACCCGTCGCGGTTTCATTCGGTATGCGACGGCCGTCGGCCGCCTTGACTCCCCAGCCGTACAAAATCGATCTCTTGTCTGAGCTCCAAACCTTTATCCTTGAGAATCCGATCCTCTGCAGTAAAATTTGCAACGAGTACTTCGTAAAATAGTTAACGTGTTGATGCGTCAATACGGACGGATCACCGACAAGCATCTTTTTTTCGCTGTCCGGCACTGCAATAAAAGTACAACCGCCGCCCGCTAAGGTGTCGTATATTTCGCTCACAAATTCATCGGGTTTTTCAACATGTTCGAGCACGGCGTGACTGAGTATGCAATCGAATTTCCGAGTCAGCCGTTTGGTCGGAAAAAAATCCTGAATGAACGGCACGCCGTATTTCTTACCACCGATGACTCCTTCATCTCCTGGCTCAACTCCCAGCACATCCCGTGCTCCATGCTGCTTCAATAAATACAACAAATACCCGTATGACGACCCAATTTCGAGAAAATTCATGTCATGAATATTTTTCGATTCCTCGGTCAGCATACCACTGATGACGTCGAACAATTCATCGCCCTGTCTCTTTCCGTAATCACCTTGTCCGAGCGGTGTGGATCCATACCCACCCTTTTCATAATACTTCTTGAGGTATGTCCGGATGTTTCGTGTTATTTTTTCTCTGATCAATAGTTCCTTGTCATCGTATTCCAAAATAAACGGAACCTTTCTGGGAAATTCCATAAACGGCTCTTCGTACGTGCCAAGATCGAATGGGATTCGGAGCTTAATGTGCTGCATACACAGACATATGGTTATGTAATACAGTCCTTCGCGATAGGTGTGCCGAACTTTATATCGCGCTTGGCAATTTTGCCGATCACCGATTCATAAAACTTTGGCTGCATTCCGAACGCCGGCCGCACGACCCGGATATTCGCGGATGTAAATGTTTCACCTTTTCGTATTTCTTTTGCGGCAAATATCGATCGCCTGAAGCGTAAATTATATTTTTCAGCTTCATTTACTGGTCCGTAATGAACCTTGCCCATGGCCTTCTCATTTTTCCTGATGGTATCAACCATTTCCTTTAACTGATTGGCATCAATTGAAAACCGCTGGTCGAACGATTTGTCGGTACGGCTCTCGATTACGTGCTTTTCGATGATTGACGCTCCGGCTGCAGCCGCAAGAATTGCATATGCGATCCCGCCGTTATTATCTGAAAAACCGCTTACCACATTAAAATGATCGGCAAGTTCGCGAATCATTATGAGATTGGCGTTCTGCGGTTCGGCTTCGTCTGCATAGGTATTTAAGCAATGAAGAAGCGCAATATCGTTGCAATTATTTTTTCTCAATGCCCTCACGGACTCCTCTGCTTCATCAAGAGAATTGAAACCGACCGACATGATAACCGGCTTGCCTGTCGATGCGACTTTTTTCAATAACGGAATATGAGTCATCTCGTACGACGCGATTTTATACAGAACGACGTGCAACGTTTCCAAAAAATCCACCGCGGTTTCATCAAACGGTGAGGAAAAAAATACCAGACCGAGCTTTTCTGCGAGCTCTTTGAGTTCCGCCTGCCATTCCCAAGGCATAAATGCGGTCTGATACAAATCGTACAATGTTTTTTGCTTCCAGGAATCGGGATTGTCTTTTCCTCCGACCAGAAAATACTCGGTATCGGAATGTAACGTAATCGTGTCCGGAGTAAAGGTTTGAAGCTTCACTGCATCAGCCCCCGATTCCGCGGCTATCCGTATGATTTTTTCGGCTTTTTCTCTCCGCTGCATGTGATTGCACGAAACTTCGGCAACGATAAAACACGGGTGCCCGAAACCGATAGGACGTTGCCCTTTTGGAGTCGAGATGCTGAATTGAGGAGTTTTCATTTCAGTAGATACTTACCGCTTCGCAGCTGCCGCACTCCCTCTTCTTCTTTCTTTATTCTCTCTTTCATGAACTTAGTGCTATACGCCGCTCTTATCTTTTTTTTCCAGCGTGAATCTTTTTGTATCAAAACATCCTCGGCGGAACGGACTTTCATCTTCCCGTTCAGCAGCAACCTCTGCAATACGGGATCAAGCCTGATCATCATCTTTACTCTCTTAACGTGAAATGCGTTTGTAATAAGCAACAGATCCACCAGTGTGCGGGATCTAATAATTTTTTTTAGTTCCTGCAGCTGCTGATACGTTGTCCCCGATTTTTTTTCCGTTATTATTTGTCTCCGCGGAACTCCCAGGTCAATCAGTTCTTTTTTTAAAACCTCGGATACGGGAGGTGCTCCGGTACCAGCCAATTGTCCCAACCCGCCAAGAACGACAACAAGTTGATCCGGATCATCGGTAAGCAGGCTGCGTCCCGCAAGAACGCGTAAGCGATCGCCAAGTACACCATGGTTGTCGCCTTCGTCAAAATTCGTTGTATGCCATTCTCCGCTCTTATCACGGGAAAGCCCTCCCCCGAAAATTACCAAGGCATTTCTATACTTAATCATACGAGAAGAACATATTAGATCAAAACCTTTTTAACGGTATCGACAACTTGTTTTTGATCCTGCTCGGTCAAATCAGGGTACATCGGCAATGATAGGGCAGCTTCGTAAAAGCGTTCCGCCTTTGGCAACGCACCCTTTCGGTAGCCGAGTTTGGCATAATACGGATGGAGGTGCGTCGGGATGTGATGGACTTGAACGCCAATGCCCTGTTGCCTCAGCTCGTGAAAAATAGCTGCCTTACGCTGTACGAGAGCTCCCTGAAGCCGAATAACGAATAAATGCCAGGCTGAGGTACGCACTGCATCATCCTCGGGAGGAAGCGCAATGCTGGTCAAACTGGCAAGCGCAACCCGGTATCTATCGGCAATCTCTCTGCGGCGCTCAAGAAGCTTTTTAATACGCGACAGTTGGCTGATACCCAGCGCACACTGAAAATCCGTTAATCGAAAATTCAAGCCCAAATCCTGCATTTCAAAATACCAATCGCCGTGAGATTCATTCACAAAATTCTCCTTAACAACACCATGGCTCACGAATGCCTTCATACGTTTATACTTCTCTTCGCTGTTCGTGAGAATCGCTCCTCCCTCGCCTGTTGTAATGCTTTTCACCGGATGAAAACTGAAAACTGTGCAATCGCTGATACTCCCGATTTTTTGACCCTTATACGACGCTCCAAGCGCTTGGCACGCGTCCTCCACCACTGCAAGCTTCTGTCGAGTGGCGATATCGCGGATCAGCTCAAGGTCGCACGGGCGTCCGGTAAAATCGACAGGAGCAATAAGTTTTGTTTTAGGCGTAATAGCGGATTCAATCTGAGAAGCGTCTATATTTCCAGTTTCAGGTTCTACATCCACAAATACCGGCCGAGCGCCCAGCCACACGCCTGCGTTTGCTGTTGCCGGAAACGTCAGTGGGGTTGTAATGAATTCATCGCCTGCAGCAAGTCCGGCTGCTCGGTATGCTGCGATCAACGCGGCGGTGCCATTTGCCGTGACAACGGCAAACCGTGCACCGCAATACGCTGCGAGTTTTTTTTCGAACTCCTCTACCTTTGGCCCTTGTGTAAGCCAATCGGAAGCCAAAACGGTATCAGCCGCTTTGATGTCGCTTGTATCGATGCTTTGTCTGCCGTAGGGAATCATTGCAGCTGCTTCATAATGAGTTCAACAAGCGCTTCCGGCGTGAGCCAAATCGAATTCGTATGGCTCGCATACGAAAAATCGGTATGCAGCTCCTTGCCGTCGTCAAGAATATCCTTATATCGCTTCTCATCAAAAATCGACGGGTCTTCGGGCAGTATCACATAATAGTCCTCCAGTTCAATCGTGTGCCGCGCTTCTTCATTGGTAACAAGCAGCTCATGTAATTTTTCGCCGGGGCGAATTCCGACTACCTCCCGCTCCGCGTCAGGCACCAAAGCTTCAAACAGATCGACAAGCTTCATGCTCGGGATCTTGGGGATAAAGATCTCACCACCAGCCATGGCAGTGAGTGCAAAATCCACCAGGTCCATGGCTTGGTCATAGGTGATCCAAAATCTCGTCATTCGCTCGTCCGTGATCGAAACTTTCTTCGCTTCACGATTATTGAGCAACGTTTCAACGATGCTTCCCCGGCTACCGATCACGTTGCCGTACCGCACGCAGCTCAAGGATGTCTTTCCGCGCGAATATGAATTGCCATTAATAAACAGCTTCTCAGCGCATAATTTTGTTGAGCCATAGAGGTTCGCCGGCTGAGCGGCTTTATCGGTCGAAATGAGCAGGACTTTTTCTACATTCAGATCGATACCCGCGTCAATCACATTCTGGCTGCCGATGATATTCGTTTTGACGGCTTCAAACGGATTGTATTCGAGGGTATCTATTTGTTTGAGCGCCGCTGCGTGCACGACGATATCAACGCCATACAGTGCGCGCTGCAAGCGCGGCAGATCACGGACATCGCCAAGAAAGAAGCGAAGCCGCGCATCCTTCAGCTGCTGCCGCATCTGATGCTGTTTCCGCTCATCGCGGCTGAAAATAATGATCTTTTTTGCGGATGAATTGACGAGTAAATGTTTCACATACCTTCGTCCAAAGGATCCGGTTCCCCCGGTGACGAGTATTGTTTTATTGTTGGCGTATTCGAGAGACATAGCGCTCTATATTAATGTATTAAACATGCTCACAGTATAGCATACGGCAAGCATTACGTGAGTAAATTTTGCAGTACGGTAAACGATTTGATTTTTTTTATTCTTGGGTCGGGAATTGTACATGCATATGAGCGATCAGGTATATAACTTATTACGTTTTTCCCGCACAATTTCGCTATCATGAGGGCGACGCTATCCATACCGATGATTAAATATGATCGCGCAAGATCATGCACTATACTTCGTCCGGAGGATTTAAAGATACGTATAACATCCGCATACTGCCGTATAATTTCATTATATTTATTGTGAGATTCCGACGGATGAAATCGTATGATGACGCTTGGTTTTTTATGCTGACGAGCGATACTCTTTAAAATATCCTCGAGCACGTCGTACTCGGTGCAATGGACACGGCTTTTATCCCCAAAGCTGTTGACATTGCCGCTCAGCGGCTCGCTCAAAAATAGAATTCTTTTTGGCTTTCCGCGATGCCTTTCATATTTTTTGAACGACTTTCGTATTTTACCAAAATAATCGTTCCGTATTAAACGAATCGGGATGTCCGATGGAAATTCGCGTTGAGCTTTCTTAAGGGCGAAACGATCTCCGACCCAAATTTCGTTTGGCAAAAATGAGGTCCAATTCGTCCTGGGGTAACCGAATCGCTCGCGATAATTAATCCAATGATCGATATACACTATGCTGTGGACGCCCGCTGCCTTCGCTTTTTTGAGGAGTCGCAATTCGAATGGTGAAGTCCATCCTACCGACACGAGAAGCGAATACGTACCGTCGGAAGCATCCAAAATTCTGTCTGCACCGGTATTCGGCCGCACGATGTGATGAGGGATCTTCTTTGACGCAAATATTCGTTTTGCCGGTCCCGATACAAAACTGACTAAATTGCTGTTTTCCCGGTGAGAAATAATATACTCGGAAATAAGCTCCGCTCCACCTGCTTCACGACATACTACGAGATAATTCTTTCTTTTTGTCATAGGTAATTATCGTACTGAACCTTACCGTAACTCATCACGATGGGCGTAAACTTTAGTAAAAGCTTCTACCACATCCTCAAGATCCTTATGCGTAACCGGAGGTCGCATGAATTCGTGAATAAATAATTCTTTTTCATACATTCTTTCCGTTACCGGACATAATCCTTTTCCGTATGATTGCGTACTCGGATTTGATCCTGACGTGAACGGAAATCCGTTCTTACCGATGGCTATTTTTTTTTGGAACAATGGCAGCAGGTACAGAGGCTTTACAAATCCTCCGCTTATCTGAGTTCCCTCAAGCTCGCGCAGTTCCGTTGCCGGCAGCTCGGCTCTCACGGACTCAATAAACTTATCGCGATGAACACCGATGACTTTTTCATCGTACAGAAACGGTTGCACATAATACGAGTGCGTCGTGTTCGGCCGTACCGTGGCACTCCGTATCCCCGAGATCTTTGAAAGCTCGCGTGCCAGATAGTTGCAGTTGGCGACACGATCGCTCAGAAGTTTCGATAATTTCTTAAGCTGCTCGCGTCCGATGGCGGCCTGCAGTTCTGTCAGTCGGAAATTAAATCCGACCATATTCACCAGATCGGTGTCTCCTTTATCCTCAACGACGGCTTCCGCGTGATTTCTGATCAGACGCAGTTTATTGGCAAGTGTATCGTCGTCCGTCGCGATAACTCCGCCCTCGCCGGTATGGATATGCTTGTGGTAATTGAGGGAATACACACCGATGTCGGCGAGCGAACCGGCAAATGATTTTTTATACCGTGCACCCGGTGCTTGGGCGCAATCTTCAATGACTTTTATGTTGTGCTTTTTTGCAATCGCATTGATTGCATCCGCATCATAGGGCTGGCCAAACACGTCGACGACGATGATCGCTTTCGTGCGCGGTGTGATACATGCCTCTATCGATTTAGGATCCAGGCAGAAATACTCCGGTTCAATATCGGCAAAGACAGGGATCGCGCCGTACCACAACGGCACCGTTGCAGAAGCGGCCATAGTAAACGGCGACACAATAACCTCGTCTCCCGGGCCGATAGCAAGCGCCCCCACTGCGCAGAGCAGCCCCGAGGTACACGAATTCACCGCAATGGCATGCCGTACCCCAAAATAAGCCGCCCACTCGCGTTCGAATGCCTGTACTTCGGGACCCCCGTAGAAATCCTCGTGCCAGACCCCGAGGTAGCGGGACAAAATTCCCGACCGCATCACCCGATCAACGGCAAGACGCTCTTCCTCACCGATCGGACGATAGGCGGGAAATTTCATCGTTCGGACCGGTTTGCCGCCGAATATCGCGAGCTCCGATCGACGCTGGTTACTTTTTTTCATACTGTTTTTTAAGCTGAATACAGATAGCTTCGGCATGCATCGCCGCTGTCAGGTCGCACGGAACAGAAACGCCTGACCGAATATGCCTGACTGCCGATTCGATGACATGCCGCATCACCTTGCGGCCGCCGGTTAGCGTCTTGCGCTCCTGACTCAAACGGCGAAATCCCGCGTACCGTTTGTCCGGAATTACTTGTGCGATGTAGATTGCGTCGTCCGAATCGCTATATCGAATTCTCGCCCGCTCGCAGAGAACAACAAACTCGCACAATGCGAAAGCGCGGGCATCGCCTGCCGACAAATAAAATTGATCGCAGTGGTCAAACCGTAAAAAAGCCGAAATGCTCGGATCGCTCTTCGTAAAATCAAGGGTCGAATGCAACGGAATCGCATGTAACACACCGCCAAAAAAGTACTCTGCGAGCTGCACCATATGGGACCCGTTGTGAAGCAACCCTTTAGTGTAGGAGCCCGATGCGCTTATGACGCGACCGTACTTCCCGGCCCGAACATCATCCCGCAGCTGCCGCAACACGGGATCGAACGCCCTGCTGTAATTGACAGCGACTGAGACCTTGTTTTGCCGGGCAAGGCGTGCCATGCGCTTTGTTATCGCAGTGTCGAGCGATGACGGTTTTTCCAAAACGATGATTTTCGGTCGCCATGCGATCGTTTGCACAAAAACTTTCTCGTGCGTTTGTTCAGGTGTCGCAATACAAACAATGTCTGCGCCGGCTTTCACTGCACGTATGCTCGTCCCCAAGTACGGAACCGACCACCTTCGGGCTGCCGCTTTTCCTACTGCGCGGTTCGAATCTATAAGTCCCAAAAAACGAACACTGCGTTGCGTCTTCAGCGCATGCGCATGAGTCAGTATCGACGGGCTCTTGGGCGAATCAAAACCAGCGCCGATCTTACCGGCTCCGATGACGATTGCCGTGTTAACCTTCGTTGGCATCTTTTTGTCGTACCTGTTTATTCAAGATCGCAATATCCTTACGCTCACGCAAATACGCAACGGCTTCGGCCACCGTAAACGATTCCGCACTCGCCTTGAACCGATCGAATACCGCAGAAAGCACCTTATAGTCGGCCTCTTCATCCAGCGTCAAGCGCAAATCCGGTGCCCGCTCGTCATCGTGCGCCATCCACTTTGAAAGCGCAAACGTTTCGGGATGCGTGTAGATATAATACGAAACATGCGCGCGATCGATCGGATCGTTGGTGAGGGAATCGACCTGAGCGAGTACTTTCAGTGGGAATACCTGGACAGAGAGTCCCACCGGAAACGAAGCTTCAAGGTCGTTCGAAGCGTACGCAACCGTTTTTTTGAAAAACTCCGCGATACCCCGATCGATAAGTTCCCCCGACACAAGCGGGCAATCCCCGGTTATCTCAACGATGATATCCGCCTGTGCAGACCGCGCGGCACCAAGAACACGTGAAAGAACATCGAGCTCGCTTCCGCGGAATACGGTTATCCTGCTGGCCTCGCACAGCTTGACAATCGCGTCGTCCGCTTTGTCGACGGTCGTCGCAACGACAATATCGTCAAGATACCGGCTGTGACGCATACGCCGAACCAAAAGCAACAGCGTTGGTATGCCGGCAAGCGGAAGCAACACCTTACCCGGCAAACGCGTTGATTTCATCCGTGCCTCGATCGTAGCGATAATTTTTTGACCTTTGTACATTGTTCTAAGCCGCTACCTTCTCTCCTTTTTTTAAAACCGTTTTGAGCATGGCGACAAAACTATGCCACGGGCTTTCATCGAACAGGCGCGCGACAAGAAACAGAATTGCCATATAGAACAGACCGAGGAACGCTATCCATCCCAGCCGCTCAAACGGATTAAACCATGCGTGGATTTGATTCCGAAACAGTACGT
The DNA here is from genome assembly GCA_001818365.1 of Candidatus Komeilibacteria bacterium RIFCSPHIGHO2_01_FULL_52_14. GTDB lineage: Bacteria > Patescibacteriota > Patescibacteriia > UBA1558 > 2-01-FULL-52-15 > 2-01-FULL-52-15. Next base: position 38,447 of record MHKK01000015.1, on the reverse strand, counting down.
CGACCAATAGCGTCCCGAGTGACGGGACGGCGAAACTGACAATGGTTGGCACGAACGATTTAAAATTGAGCTGCAAGACGGGCCGCATGACGCCGATGGTATACAGCAGCACGATCGTCCAGCTGAGCATACTTCCAACCACCGCACCAAGCAAACCGTAATTCAAAATCCCGATATACAATATCGGTGCCGATACAATCAACTGCATAACATTGGTCTTAAAGTTTAAAGAGGGCCTTCCGACGGCATTCGCGACTAAACGCGCGATGCCAACCAACCCAAGCAAAATGGCGGCTATTGAAAAAAGTTTCAGCGGCATGGAAATCGGCAGCCATTTGTCGCCGAGAAATACCTGTACCAGCGTTCCTCCCTCTAAAATCAATAGTACGCTGACCGGAACCGAAACGAGCAGAAAAAAATCGACGCTCTTCACGAATCCGCGCTGAACTTGTCCAAGACTGTCCTGCACTTTCGCAAAAGCCGCAAAACCGACACGTCGTATACCGGAGGTAACCGGAGAAGTTATGACGGTCGGTAAATCCTTGGCACGGGCGTAGACACCCAGGTCCGAGCTGTTCAACATCCTGGCAATGAATATCTTGTCCAGAGAAGTCAGAAAATAGTTAAGCAGGTTTTGTCCGTAGATCCATCTGCTGTAATGACTCAAGTCCCACAGCTTCCTGAGCCGGAAATCAAAACGAACGCGGGCAGGCATCAGGACATAGGTCATGGCCACTTCTGATGTCTGGCTTATCACGTTCGCCCAAAATAATGCCCAAGCGGTCGGTGAAACGAAAATCACCCACAGTACCGCTGCGACTGCGTACACCAAACCGCCAGTCACATCCCGTATGAATATCTTCTTAAAATCAAGCTCTTTAAAAAAATAGAGCTGCTTTGGGTTGGAAACGGACGGAATGACAAGCAGCAGCCCGCTCAAGGCGATAAGGAGATGATACTGCGGTATTTTAAAAAAGCTGCTGATTTCGCCGCTCAGTATCACGATCAGACCCGCAAGCACCGCTGAACGCAGAACATCCCAGGTCCAAACGGCCCGTAAGTAGTACTCGACATTGTCTTTTTTTTGCAACAGAGCGGCGCCGAATCCGGGCGTTGAAACATCGTCAATTATCCCCGTCACGAGAAATACGATCGAGATGACGCCGTAGTCCGCGGGAAGCAGCAGGCGGGCAAGAATCAGAAACGCGAAAAAATTAATGATCCGCTGTGCAATCGTGCTTAGGGCAAACCACTTTCCGCTGTGTACTGTCTTTGTATATATGTTCGGATCCGAGGACATGAGCATGCCTCAATACCTACCTACCACTTATTTATGGTATTTACGACTTTCTTTTTAACTTGAAGGTAGGATTTAATCGCCCGTTTCTCGACCTCCGGAGATACCAGGCGCAATAATTCCTTGCCCAAGATACGGTATTGTCTGCCGATTTTATTCGCACGTATCAACCCTTTTTTCAACAACCGCTTTAGCGTACTTTCGCTTATTTTGAGCAGTTTACGCGATTCGGTCGTCGTATAGACGGTGTTTGGATTGATTTCCTTATCCATAGCTATAACATGATTCAGCATAGCAAGGGGTCATAAGGTGTCAATAGAGCTTTTGACAGGTCAGAACCGTCTTGCTAAAGTAGTAGTATCTATGAAAGCGTGCTTACTCCTTCAGCGTCGTTTTGCATACGTGGGGCATAATCTTGCTCTACTCTTAAAGGAGCACTACGGCATTGACGAATTCTGCGGTTATGTCTATGTTCGCCGAAGTTATGAATTTTTGATGAGCCAAAAAGAAATTCATTATTCGTCATTACTTTTGGACCAAGAGATTCATGGTCGTTATTCGAGTGAACGCATCGATACACATTTTCTCCAGTCTCTTGAGGCAGAATACGGAATCCCAAATTTATGGCCCTACGTATCTCTTGATCGTGCACTAATGCATAATCGTCATGTGCGCGAATACCCGTACGATAAATCGCACTATTCTCATGATGACTTGCTACGCATACTTCAAGTGACAGCAAAAGCTATTATTAAATTTTTGGATGATGAAAAACCGGATTTTATATTTTTTTCGGTCATCGGTGCAGTGGGTGGCAAACTTTTATATCATATAGCGAAAAAAAGAGGCATCGCAACGTATGTTGTACATCCAACCATGATTCATGACAACTATGTTTTAAGTGAAACATATAATGGCCTGACCGGAGTAGAAAATAAAGTACACCTTTTTTCAAAAGAATCGGCACCGGAAAAGGTACTAAAACAAGCGCAGAATTTTTTAAATGATTTTCGGCATCAACCAAGACCACACTATGAGTTTGCCGACAAAAAATATCATCAAACGACAAAAAGCAAACAGCTTTCATTCGTGCTGCCCACTAATGCGCTGAAAATCATGAGGTGGTTTTTCGTTTCTCTCAAGCATCATGCGACGGGCAGAGAGCGCCATGATTATGATTACATTAGCCCGATCAATTACGTTAAAGACGGTATAAGAAGAAAATTGCGGAATCTGCGCGGGGTCGATGATCTGTACGATGAACCCGGCGAAAACGATAATTTTACATTCTTCCCGTTACATTACGAACCTGAAGTAAGTCTACTCCTCTACGCACCATTTTTTGCCGATCAAATTCATTTGATAAAACAAATAGCGATGTCGCTTCCTGTCAATCACTATCTTTATGTTAAAGAGCATCCGACAATGGTACCGTACCGCCCCCGGAATTATTATAAAGCGATAAAAAAAATTCATAACGTAAAATTAATCAATCCTAATATTTCTAGTTTTGACCTTATCGCTCGGTCCAAGCTTATTATGACTATTACCAGCTCCGTCGGGTGGGAGGCAACACTGTTAAAAAAACCGGTGATCACTTTCGGCGATATTTTTTATAATCAATTATCCTTTGTGAAGCATTGCAAAACGCCCGAAAATATTCCTTATCTTGTAAAAGAACAGCTCGAAAATTTTCGCTATGACGAGAATGAATTACTGAATTTACTCGCAGCAATTTTTAGTGAGTCCGCTCATCTCAATTTACAGTACCTCTGGGAGCGCGAGAAGGATCTCATGAAACGCAAAGAAGGCCTTAAACCGCTTGCGGATCTCTTAGCACAAAAATTACATTTAACCAACAAGCAATTACAATGAAAACGATACGTATCCGTCTCCGCATGATGATGCGGTTGCACTCGCCTTAAAATCGTGAAATTGAGCTGAGTGTCGTGAACAGGTTGCACGATACTCGAAAGGCAAACTTAAAAAAGCTAATCAAATTACGTAATCGCTATGAGTATACTATTTGTTACCGGATGCAACAGTTTTATCGGGGAAAAACTTTGTCAGCGTCTCCTTTCTGAGGGACACGAGGTGCATGGTCTTGTCACACATGAATCACACGCAAAAGTCGAGGGAGTAAAAACGCACCGCAGCGACTTGATGAATTTTACCGGTATCCAAAACATTCTCGAAGAGGTAAAACCTGAATTTATCGTGCACTTAGCCGCTCGTACTGAGGTAGAAAAATCTTTTTACGAGCCTGTGGACTTTTCTTTGATTAATTACGGCGGTTCGGTAAATTTGATCGAGAAAGCAAAACATCTGGAGAACTTAAAATTATTCATCTTTGCCTCAACGATGGAAACATACGGAGAAGTTCATACGAAAGAAGAGGTGCTTGATCCTAAGGTTAAGAAACTTCCTTTTGATGAAAATACTCCACAACGTCCGAACGCGCCGTATTCGGTCGCAAAGATAGGAGTTGAATACTATTTACGGTACGCAAAACGAGCTTACAATTTTCCTTTTACGGCATTCCGTCAGACGAACAGCTACGGACGACATGATAATGATTTTTTTGTCGTAGAACAAATTATCACTCAGATGCTTAAAAATCCCGATGAGGTGCGTTTTGGATACAAGCACCCGTGGAGAAACTTCCTTTACATTGATGATTTGATTGACCTTTACACGAAAGCTATGTCGCATCCTGAAAAAGTAAATGGCGAGTTTTTCTGTACCGGACCCGCTAACGCGATACGTATTGAGGATTTAGCGACAAAGATTGCCGAAATGCTCGGTTATGAAGGAAAAATTCTCTGGGATACTAAGCCAGAACGTGTCGGTGAAATTTATTATCTCAATTCAACTCCCGAGAAAGCATATAGAGTTCTTGGATGGAAGCCGAAAACATCTCTAGATGAAGGGTTAAAAAAAACAATCAATCAGTGGAAATCAAAATTATCGCAGAAAAAAAGTAGCGCGTACACCTCCTCGCCTCATCGTGGTTTGGAGAAGACGTTCGAATGATGCAGGCTGCAGCAAGAGCAGGCTATCCGTGAAGCGTGAAAACGCGTTGCGCTAGTTATTTTTGAGAAGCCGGTCGAACAACGAAAGATATCGCTCGATCATAATTGCTTCGGAAAACTCTGCTGCTGTTTTTTTGCCGTTCGATATTAATTTTTCGCGAAGTGCCGGGTCATTTTGTAGTTTCACTATATTTCGAGCAAGCGCCTCGCCGTCGCCGGCCGGTGACAACAAAGCGTTCTGGCCATCATGCAAAAACTCCAAAAGCACGGGGATCGAGGTTGCGCACACCGGAATTTCAGCCATAAAAGCCTCGAAGGTAGTCAGGCCAAACCCTTCGTATCGGCTCGGAACAAGCAACATTTGCGCGTTGCGATAGAGCCACTCTTTTTCCTCATTCGATATACGAGTCATAAAATGCACCACATCCTCTATACCCAACTTCTTTGCAAGCTCACGAGCTTCATCAACAGTCGGGGACGAGCAAACAAAAACAAGCGACAGCGGAGCTCCGTTCTTTTTAAGGTACGCGATCGCTTCGAGTGCGGTATCCCATCCCTTTCTGCGTTTCAGCTGTCCGATAAAAAGTGCAAAACGTTCCGGTACGGGACCACATTTCTCGGCAGATGGCTTATCCTGACGAACTGAAGCGTCCGTGCGGATGCACCAGTAAATCATTTCTGCTCTGCGTTTATAAAAATTCTCGATCAGGCGCTGTTCTTCTTTGCTGACGCCAATGATCGCGTCAGCGTGAGCGGTCGGTGCGTGAAAAATGAAATTCTTCCAGTTCCAAAAAGGTCTACGTGAAAAGGGTACGCGAAAAACATCGCTCCAGCGCAGAAACAATTGTACGTTCGGGATCATATGTTCGAGCGGGTTATCCCTATCGCTAACGATAAACGGATCGTGCAAAATGCCGACGATTTCGCCGATAATTTTCGCTCCTACGAAACGGCCGGCAATATACGCGCTCAGATTTAAAAAATTTCGCGGATGAAAAAATAAAACGATGTCGGGCTTAAAACCAATGATTGAAAATAACAGCGATGGAGAAAAACCGAACCGCTGACGACACCGTATGACCGAAACACCCTTGTACACACCGTTGATGTGGAGCGGGTTGTCTTTAATGGCGTAGGTATGAAAATGAACCTCATATCCATTTTTGATCAATCCTTGAGCTAAAACAAATTCCGCGTAATTGTCAAAACGCGGCTCGGCGCCGTAGGGAGTTACAATCGCAATTTTCTTTTTTCCTTGATGCGCAACCATACAGGTCATAACTATAAGCGATTGGCCTCTAATTATCAATGATCACGGTTGCTTCAGGACCTTGACAAACTTAGACAAAATGCTATAGTATGCGATCTTTTCAAGTTCCTTTCATCTCTACCGTGCGCGATCTGCGCAACGAGGTATACATGCCCGAGCCCAAGCTGTACATCGAAGATCCGAGCCACAAGCTCATCCCCGCATTTCTCGACGACGAGATCTACGCAAAGGCAAGCACCGGCTTCGTGATCCTCTGCGCCGACATGATCTTCCTGAATCGCTCCACGCGAACCTTCCTCATGGCCAAGCGGTCCGTGTACGCTCTCAAGGCCTTCTGGACTTTTGGCGGGCGCGTCAGGGTCGGCGAGACCGATCGTCAAGCGCTTCAGCGCACCGGCAAGGCCGAGACCGGACTCGTCATCGCTCCTGACCGCCTGACCTACGTCACCCAACATCGGGTCTGGTGCAGCAAACGTAAACAGGAGCCGCAAGATGTGGGTGGCGACTATATGTGCCACGTCTACGCTTTCGAGCCGTCCGACGATGAGCTCCGAGTGGCGCGTCAGAATCTGAGCGCCAAAGAGTACGAGCTGGATCTCAACCCACGCATCCAGGTATTCGACAGGCAGCGACTCGTCAAGGAGGGTGTCTGGCAACCCATGATTGATCTCTACGACAAGATCTACCCGGGCGCCTAGAATGTCGCGCAGATCGGCAACGCGAGCCGGTCTCTCACCCGAGAGCCGGCTCAATTTTTTTTCACGATCGAATACAAATTCTGATCTCCGTAAGTTTCTAAAAGTTTCAGGGATAACGTCGAATCGATTCTCGCTTCCAAATCGCCGGAGGTCACGATGTAGTCAAGCTTATATTTGAATAGCTCATCTGCGAGATTTTTTTTCGCAAGCTCTTGATACGCATCGACCAAGCGCGAAATCGTTGCTTCGGTGTCCTGATCTGTCTGGTCCGAAAAAAGCTGCAACCAATCCCTGAAAAAATACGCGTGTACTTCGCCGATATGCTGATGCAGGTATGAATCGATGTCTGCTGCAGCTATACCACGCAGCCGCAGCAGCAACAGAAAGTTATGGATGATTCGTTCAGGCGGAATCCCGAAAAATGAGTAGGTTGTCCAGTACAGATCGCAATGCGTGTGCGCGGCTATCATCTGTCCGATTGTATCGGTATCCTCCACCGTAAATACCACGCACGGCCCAGGATGGCGGTCCAATTCCGAAAATAACGGTTGGTAGCTTTGCCGCCTCGCGAATTCCGGCTGCTTGATCCGGTACGTCGCGGCAGCGAGAACGCCGTACGAAAGCGTGCCGACTATCGTCAAAATCACAAAAGCCATCAAGAGTTTTGGAAATTTCGGTCGTAGCATAGTGCCGACCATGACAACGATCAAAATCACCGACAGCGGAATCGTATATTGCACAAAATGAAAGTACCAGATAGCGCGACCCGTAATGATCTGCTGGTTAAATACGATCCAGGACGCCGAGAGCAACGCAAGAAGATACCACCACCACAGCGGAACCGTTCTTTCCTGCTTACGAAGCGAATACAGCTGATATGCAAAGACCGCAAGCGCAATGATCGTTGTCGCAAGCACGACCTTATTCACGACCGGTTGGCGCATCAGGAGCAACCCGTTACGCAAGCCGAGCGTCGTCAAGTTCGCGGAATCGGTGAGCAATCCCAGTCGAAACAAAAAGGATGCCTGCACAAAAACACTCACCGCGATCGAGCCAAGCAGCAGTAGCGCATTGCGCGTTCGGCGTAGCCCAAACGCAATAACTGTCAGCGACCCGGCAACGGCCAAGGCCGTACCCCAGCTGAAAAAATATGATGACATGATCCCGAGCACGATTCCCGCAGGTATGAAGAGGTATTTTGTCCGGCGTGCAAAAATCAGGTATTCCAGAATGAGAAACACGAGCAAAAACATGGCTCCGGTAACCGGATTCACGAGTCGTGTCCATACCAAAAGATACGAAGCATCTGCGGAACCGCTCAGCAACTTGGCGGTCGCTTGAAGGTTCATGATGTCGTACCCGAAAATGACCGCGAGCCCGCCTGCCAATGCGGTCATCCGACTGCCCTCGGATTTTTGTTCCGAAGCAAGAAGATACACCAGCACATACGCCAGCAAAAACAGAATAGCCGGAAATAAAAATTTACTGACGATGACGGCGGTCACCAGTGATGCGCCGCTTAATAAATACAGCAGCACGTACAAATACTCCCCAAACGGCAGAACCGGCGCTATGGAAGATTTATACTCAAAAAGGAGCGGTGATCCGACCAACGGATGCCCGTCCAGTATTTCACGGATACGGTCAAGGTAGGTGTATTCGTTATCCAAAAAAAGAAACGGCACTCCCTGGTACTGCCCCTGCAACGAATAGACGGCGAGGAAATGAGGCGCAACGGCCGTGACGCCCACCAGCAGGGCAAAAGCAAGTGCCAGCCGGTGATAGCGGATGAGCGGTACAATACGGCGCGCAAATGCATCCATAGGTCCTTATTTTTTTCCGCGGACGATCCAGCCGTTATCGTTCGGCGGCGATATAATGCTGACATCGCGGAACCGTGCGACAAGCTCGGCTGCCTGCTCCTTCGTATAGTACCGCGCTATCGGGGGCAACAACTGATCAAAGAGAATGCTGTGCAGATGCGATAACGAGAATGTCCTTAACTGCTGAAAGTATTTACGGGACGGTCTTGTAAAGCGCAAGTAGAGATACAACGGCACCGAAAGGCCATAGGTCAAAAAATGAAGAACCTGCAAATTCATCTTGCTCGTCACACGTTTCCGTATGGGGTCAAGAATCTTGGGGATAAATTCAAAACCGACGACCGAGTACACCCAGAGCAAAACTTCACCGCCGGGCTTCAGCGCCGTATAGAACCGCTCCATCACGCGCTCCGGATGTTCCGTATGATGCACGACACCTATCGACAGAACAAAATCAAATTCATTATCCCAGGGCAGCTCTTCCAAATCGTACTGGTACACTTCGACGTTCGGAAATTCCTTCAGGGTTTCCTTCGCTGCAGCGACCGACCGGGCATCGTGATCACACGCGACAAGACGCTTTGCCCCCCACCGTAAACACCAATAAGCATTCCTCCCCATGCCGCAACCGGCATCGAGAATCGTTTTACCCTTATAGAACTCGGGTTCAATCGGATACGTCCAATTGAGAAACTGCTGCAAATACTGCTCGTGATATTCCGGCTTGATATCGTGATACCGTTGCCATTCAAAACCAAATCTGTCCTCGGTTTTTGCCATGTTATTTTTTTTGCAAAACGTAATAGGTGAGGGCGGCCGCATACGGTGCTGTCGAAAACCTGAATACAATGAGGTCGAAAATCTTGATGGGAAAGAATATGAACAAACTTACGTTCATCAAAATCCAGAACAGCTGTTTTGAATTAAACGAAAATACGGTAGCAAAAAGATAACAGCACAAAACGGTCAGTGCCGAAAAGGGCCCCGCTCTGACGCCTTTTTCACGAACCGTGAAGTCGGAAAAAAGCAGCGCGACCCCCGGTTCGGTCCAGCGCGAGAAATCGGACGGAGAAGCATGAAACGGGTATAAAAACGGCATGGTCAGGTACACCGATCCACCGGGTGTCACAATTCGGGCGATTTCTCGCGCGAGCTCCTCCGGTCTCTCCACATGCTCGATCACCTCGTTACACACCACAACATCCACTGAATTGGTTGCAAACGGCGTGCGAACGGTGTCAGCGATGACCGAGACCCCTTTATAGGGAACGATGTCGAGATTCAGGATCCCTGCTACCAGCGGCCGAGGTCCCGAACCAATATTGACCGACAAGAGATCCGGCGTGCAGTAGCGTGTGGCAAACTTCTTAGGGCTTATTCCGGTAAACATCAGCGGCCCGAATATCGTAGCAATAAAATAATACGCTCGCGGCCACCGCTTAAAAAAATTGCGTATTCGAATATCAAAACTCTCCGTTACTTCGTCCTTGCCGTTCAAACGAAAATCGGCAACGCCGTGCTTCACCGGATATATAGTTCCGCATCCGATACAAGTAAATGACTCCGAAGCGGCATGAACAGCAGCACCGCACCTGGGGCACTGCCAGCGGATGTGTGGGTTGAAATCTTGATGCATTATAACTTTATCGTTCGTCCGTAAAACTTTATATCCTCGCTCGCAGCCAACGCCGGTGCCACTCCATGAATACGATAAGCGACCAAAGCTTCATCCGGTTGTCCGACCGATGGGTCAAATGCTCATCAATCAGCCGGCTGACGTACACGCTTTGTAATCCTGCTGCCGAAACCGCACGAGGGCGCAAAACCTCGAGCATATACTCCTTAAGCTCTTTCGTAAGCCAGGAGGCAATCGGGATGCCGAATCCTTTTTTTGGACGATCAATAATTTCGTCCGGCAGTTTTCCGCGCATGAGTTCCTTCAGCAAAAACTTTGTCACTCGGTGCCGCAGCTTCCAAGTATACGGTAAATTGTTGACATATTCAACGATCCGGTGATCCAAAAAAGGAGCGCGAACCTCCAAAGAACTGTACATAGCAGCACGGTCGACTTTTGTAAGAATATCGTCAACCAGATATCCCTGCTGCCAAAAACGGAGTACGGCGGTTTCATCGCTGTCTGCGGAATTGGTTAAACTCTCGGCAGCTATGCGCTCTCGCTCCTCCGACACGCTCTGAAATACGTCATGCGACAACAGATGCTGAAGTTCCTCCGGAGCAAAAGCGGCGGTCCATGCGCGGTCTCGGGCGGTTCCCGACAACGAAGCCCCCTTAATGAACTGCTTCAGCTTGAAATCAAAGCTGATATTCCGGTGCGATACGGGTATCGTACGCACGATCTTCTCGGCCCACGTACGGGCAAAGCCCGGCACGGACGCATACCTGCCTGCGAGCGTATGTGCAATAAACGTCGGATACCCGGCAAAAAGCTCATCGGCACCGTCCCCGCCCAAGGCAACGGTCACTTTTTCCCGCGTAAATCTGCTTAACAAGTAGGTCGGCAAAATGGAAGCATCGGCAAGCGGCTCATCTAATCTGTCGAAAATGAGCGGAATGACATCCAGCAATTCCCGCTCGGTAAACAGGTGATGAGAGTGCTCGGTGCCCAATCGCTTCGCAACGGCGTTAAAATATTTCGATTCGTCGAACGACGGATCGGTAAAGCCGATCGAAAACGTCTTGATCCTCTTTGTGGCCGCCTGAACGGCATAATACGCGACCGTACTCGAATCGATCCCGCCGCTCAAAAAAATTCCGAGGGGGACGTCTGAAATCAAACGGAGCTTGGTCGCGTCGGCGAGCAGCGTACCCAATCGATCGGTGGAAGACTCGCTGCTGCCGTCGAACCGCAAATTCCAGTACCGGGTGGTCACGAGTTTGCCACGTTCCCACACGGCATACTCTCCGGGAAGCAGGCGAAACACGCCCCGGTAGATCGATTGCCGACCGGGAATGAACTGAAGCTCAAAAAATAACGAAGCGGCGGCTTGATCCATCTCCCGCGTATGCAACGCGAACAGCAGCGCTTTCGGCTCTGATGCAAAATACAAATTTCCCCCATGCTCGACATAGTAGATGGGTTTTTTGCCCATGCGATCGCGTGCGAGCAGCAACCGGTCGGCCGATGTGTCCCAGAGCGCAAAGGCGAACATTCCGTTCATACGGGACAGACCGTCCGGCCCGTATTTCCGATATAGCGCCATAATGACCTCGGTGTCGCTCGACGTTTGAAAAGGGTAGTCGGGAACGAGAGAACGAAGCTCCTGAAAATTGTAGATTTCGCCGTTGAAAATGATCGCGAGATTCTTATCTGCCGAAAACATCGGCTGTGTGCCCGTCGTCAAGTCGATGATGCTCAAACGGCGATGGCCGAGGTTGATTCCCTTTCCCTCAAAAAAACCGTCGGCATCCGGGCCCCGGTAATGGAGTGATCCGGTCATACGCCGAAGAAGATCGGGTTGCCGTGATCCGGTGAATCCCGCAATGCCGCACATACTACAAATTCATCGTCTCTTTGATATTATAAATCCGCTTCCCTGAAGTTTCAAAATAATTTCTTGTCTGCATTTCCGCAACAAGACCCATGAGCAGAAACTCTACACCTAAAATCAAGAACAGGGCGGTCAGCAGCGGCAAGGGCGTAGAGATGAAACTGGCGTGCAATACGAATTTAAAATAGAAGGCCAGAAGGAACGAAATGCCCGACATGATAAAACTCGCAAAAGCGATACGCCCGAAGAAATGCATCGGTTTTGTCGCATACCCGATGATAAACTTGACCGTAATAAGATCGAGCATAACCCGCAGCGTCCGGCTGAAGTTATAATTCGTCTTGCCGAACTTGCGGGGATGGTCTCCCACGACGACTTCCGCGACACGGGCACCCTGCCATGCGGCAAAGGCGGGTATAAAGCGGTGCATCTCACCGTACAGCTTCACGTCCTTCAGAATCTCCTGGCGATACGCCTTGAGCGTGCATCCGTAGTCGTGCAGTACGACGCCGGTCGTTTTTGATATCAGCCAGTTGGCTGCCGCCGAAGGTAATCGCCGCGTCATCTTTCGATCCTGCCATCTGCCTTTGCGCCACCCCGAGACAACGTCAAACCCGTCGTTCAGCTTGGCGAGAAGCAACGGAATGTCCGCGGGGTCATTCTGCAGATCCGCATCGATCGGAATGACGATCTCGCCGTGCGCATGATCAAAACCGGCCGCCATCGCTGCCGTCTGCCCGTAATTCTTACGGAGATCGATGATCTTCACGCGGCGATCGCCGTGCGCGAGTCCGCGGAGTACGCCCAAACTGCCGTCGCGCGATCCGTCGTTCACCATGATCGCTTCCCACTCATACTGCGTTAAAGCACGCAGCTTTTCGTAAAGCAACGGGAGGTTCTGTTCCTCATTGAAAATCGGAACGACGAGTGATAGATATGGTTTGGTTTCCATGAAAATATCAAATACTGGGCTTATCCTAACAAAGCACCGTGCCCTTGTCTAGCAGGCAAAATCGTGGTCTACCAAAGCTCCCCCAGGATGTATTCAGCGCGACGTTGCCAGGTATAGTCGCTCATATCGCGAATAAACGATGCTCCAGCGCGTATTGCCATAATCGAAGCGGCAAGGGCCTTTGGATCATCCGGGACGCAATACGTGACGCCCTGTTGCGAGCCGCCGATCTCACGCAGGGAAGGCACATCGGAGGCAACGATCGGATTCGGGCTCGCGAGGTATTCAAAAAACTTGAGCGGTGACGTATAGCTGCTTCCGATCGGATCCTTGGCCGAGTTTGGTATCACCAGTACGTCGGCGGCGGCCATCAATGCGGGCATTTGGTCATGCCGCAAAGATTCACGAATAACAACATTGAGCTTTTGTGCGGCCGCATATTTTTGCAACCGGAGGCGGTCTACCGCTGGTCCGCCGACGAGCACTACAGCATAATCTGCCGGCAAAAATTGAGCGGCATCAACAAGCGTGTAGACACCCTTCCATGACATCAGCGAACCGGTATAGAGCACGACGCGCTTATCTCCCGGCAGATCGTAGCTACGGCGAAGCGGTTGCTTGTCGCCACGTCGCTCAAAGAAAGCAGGATCAACGGCATCGTGGGCGACCACGATCTTTTCTTTCGGAACGCCGGCCTTAACCAGCGCGTCTCTCAGACCGCCGCTTATCGCAACGATCTTTGATGCGCTGCGGAACACGCGCCGGTGCATCGGCAGTATCCGATCTGTCAGTGAATGAATTTCATAGACCATGGGATTCCGTATAAACCATGAGAGAATGAACAACGAGAACTGATCGCGACTGTAGAGAACACCGGTATACCGATGTGCGCGCACGTACCGCAATACGTTTACTGCGAAGGTACAGCTCTGAATCCAAAATCCAAGATACGGAATGACACCGGTCAGGTTCCAGACCGACAGGAACCCAATTTCGAACTTTTTTGGCATTCGATAGTATTCAAAAAGCGAAGCTGACTCGGCGGACCGCAGCGGCGCAAGCAACGTAACTGCTACGCCGGTATCCGCAAATGCGCTGCACATCTGCATCACCTGCAATCCGTGCGCACGGTCGGTCGGTAAACGGTAATTGGCGATGTAATACAATTCCTGCTTCTTCATAAACGATAGACGTCAACGTTCGGTCCCAGGCGATCAAGCGAAAAAACTGCGGTACTCGGCGTATAAAAATTTCCGTTCACGTCGATCGGGTCGCCTGCGGATGACTGGCGGATCGAGGCAACAAGGGTGCTGCCCGCAATGAGACTGTACTCCTCGCTCGAAAGATCTGTAAGCCCCCAATACTCCACGATGAAGTACTTCGGACGAAAACCGTCGAGATAGTCATTGAGCGTGTCGAGCGACGTACCGGAGGGCCAAAAGTGAATATTGGTGTAGGAATATGAATCACGTGTGAGGGAAGCGAACCGTTCTGCATGTGCAAGTTCGTAGCGCTCGCCCGCCCGCAATGATTCATACGACGCAACCATCTGAACAACTGACGGCTGCCGGTACAAAGAGATCGAGCGCGAGGAAAGTAAAAAAGGATCGTCCTTCACATGATCTTGGATCCAAGTAACTGCGACTTGGCGGGTATCCGGCGCCAAAAGAAGATGCAGATATTGAAACGAGACGCCAGCCGGATAGGCAATGAACAAGCAAGCAAAAAAAAGCGCCAAAGGCCGCCTCAGCTGCCGGTACAGCCAGTCAATAAAACTACCTGCCGAAAGTGCAAGCGCCGGCACGATAAGATACACGTATCGTGGTTCAAAATGTACGACCAGGTACATGCTTATGAAATACAAAAGCACGGAACCGAACACGAAGGAGTTAGCATGGTGGAATTTACGAACAACGAGCAATCCAAGAACGGCGATCGCAAGTAAAGCCGTTTCCTGGAGCAATAATGCCCGCATGGCGTTCACCAGTAAGAACACCAGATCGCCGAGCGATTTTGCAACCGCAGCCGTCCCCTCTTCCCGAACCGACTGGTTCAAAAAATCCTGATAGTACAGCGAGATGAGCGATCCGCCGATGACGGCGGCCACGATCACATTGCGCACCGCATAGCGCGCAAACCGATTCTGAAAGATCGAGCGGTTCAGCCAGGCATACAGGGCCGCCATCGCGGAACCGAACCCGGCCACGTAACTGATTCCGACGCTGATGCCCGATAGAACTCCGGCGCGGACCGATCCATTTCGCCGTGCTGAAACATCCCGGGCGACCAGATAAAAAACCCCATACGCGACCAGCGCCGCAGGCACCCAGTGCTTCATCCAATGAGTCAGTGAAACGTGAAAAAAACTCGTCAGTAAGAACAGCGATGCCCAGAATGCCGTTCGCCTGTTATACAGGAGTTCACCGAGCCGAAAAACGATAAAGACCAGGGCACCGCCCGAGACGGCAACGAGTGCCCGGGCCGAAATCCACAGCGCGCTTTGATTAAGCGCAAAATAATCCTGAAGTGCGGAAACCGAAAAACCGCCGGCGGCAAACTTCGCGATCAATACCGGCATCATCGCGAGCAACGTGAGATACGGCAAGAGTACCGGATAATAAAGAAGATCGAATATGTTCGGCTGCAGTGCAGGAATAAAGTTGCGCGTCTGCAGCATGGTGAGCGAACCTGCGATAATCGATTCTTCGTCACCGATCACGTGCATCGGCAGCGCATAGTGAATACCGACGATTCCGATACCAAAACTTAACAGCGATATCGTAAGCACGAGACGATTGCGTACAAATCCCTGCAACAGCATACTCATTTTTCGCAGGTGAGTACGAATTCCACCTCTTCGAAGCCACCGACCCAAAAACACCATAACCGGCTGCAAAGATTCGGGCTCAGGCGGGCAAGGGCGTTCAGGAAGGTATTGAGACCGAATACGATGAGGATGATCGGTTTTGGAACGCCGACGGCGGCATAGAGGTGCTTGTGCGCGGCCCAATGCAACTCGGATTTCACATGTTTAAAATCAACTCCGAAATATCCCGATTTCGTGAAATTCTTATTGAAGTAAAACGGAAACATAAGATCGAAACCGGATTTATGTTCTGGGTGCGTGAACCCCCTGCTAAAATGCGGTACCTTGATATGAATGGTCCCGCCCGGCTTAAGAATGCGGTGCAGCTCTTTCATTACGACAAAGGGCTTATCGAGATGCTCCAGCACGTGATACGCCTCCACCAAATCGAACGTACTTTCCGCGAACGGATACGGTACGACGTTGAGATCGTGAACAACATCCGGCTTCACGTGCGAATGAAAATCAACGTTAACGTAACCCTCCTTCTTGTCCTCTCCGCATCCTAAATTCAGCTTCTTCAATGTGGTGTCCATAGGTTATGAAAATCGCCGCTGATACAGTTTCTCATTTCTCAAATAATCGTACAAATCGCCGATGGCACGCTGCATCGGGTACGCACCTACCTGCGCCGTCTTCAGCAAGTCATGATGCACTGTGGCAAGCGTCCGGTCAATCGCGGGACCCGTCTCGGCCGGAACAACGGTACATTTTTTCTTAAAGGAAGTGGCCATACTCTCCAAAAGTTCCCGTTTCGTCACAGAACCGTTGGGTATATAGTGATGAACGTACGACGTCCGGACAATCCGGCGAAAAAAATCATCTCCCTTATCGATAATCTGCGAACACAACTGCGCATACTGCAGAGACGTGACGCCGTTCCATCGATGATGCATATACCCGGATACGTTCGCTCCATCGGGTTGCGATAAAAACCATTCGAGTAAACTTAACTCGTGATGAATCTCGGGGCCGACGAACGAACAACGTATGTTCAGAAAGCGCTCCTCGTGGACTTCGCCCAAACTTTTCGTCTGACCGTAAATATCAAGTGCATCGTGCACATCGTTTTCCGTGTATTCGCCGCGAGAGCCGCTGTACACGCAATCGGTCGCAATCTGCACTATCTTCGTCCCTCTGTTTGCGCACGCTTCCGTAAGCGAATACGGAAAAACCGAGTTGACTCTCAATGATGACGCTACCTTCTGTACGTCGTCCTGCGTAAAAGCGGGCTTGTTGATGATGCCAATGCAGTTGATGATATAATCGGGTGTGTCCCCTTGCAGCAGCGATCGAACGTCTGCCTTTCCGGCTTCAAAAGACAGCAGCGGATCATCCTGAAAAAATTTGGCCGCAACGTCTCGGGAAGACGGGCGAACCGTACCGCGTACCTCATGCCTTGTGTGGTGCCTGAAATAGTCGTACGTAAAAGAACCCAATGCTCCGGTTACGCCAAGAATCAATACGCGTGCCATGGATTTACTTTGTGATCAAAGAAGCGAGCTTGGTTACGAATGAGCGCCCCACGGAAGTCGGGACGAGATTGTTTTTATAATATACATAAGCATTATTTGCAATAGACGAGCGGAGCTTCTCGCTGTTTCTCAATTCCTCGAGAGCTTCGGCAATGGCGTGAGGATCCCCGGGCTGACACACATATATATTTTCACGGTGCGTAAATAATTCCCTGATCGCGGGCGAGTCGGCGGTTACGACCGGGATCTTGAGCGCCATCATTTCATAGATCTTGTTTGCAATCACTCGTTGCACCCGTCCGGAACGATTATTAAAAAAACCGAGTCCCGCTCGCGCTTGAGATATAAACGGCAAGAGCCGCTCGCGCGGCATAGCCGGAAAGAACTGAACGCTCGAAAGCCCCAGTTCGCGAGCAAGATCCTGCATCCGTCCGTACTCCTGTCCTCCGCCTATAATCCGGAGTTCATAGGGTTTACCGCTCAGAAGCTTCATTGCCCGCATAACGAAGTCCATGCCGTTCGTCGGGGTAATATAGCCGTGAAACTCGACAACAAATTTCGTTTCATCCCTCTTGGCAGGGTGCGGATAAAAAACGGCGTCGTCACACCCGTGGTAAACCACCCAGCATTTACCCTCGGGAATGGAAAGCAACTTTGAGTAGTATGCCGCGTGCTCCCTCGTATCGAGTAGTATGGTGGTTGCCAGTCGGGCTGACAACCAATCAAGCAGAAAACACCAACGACCGCGAAACGACGCGGACGAGCATTGTTTACGCTCGATGACCACGCTGTCGTACAGAGAAACGAGCGCGTCAAAGACGATCGGTTTTCTGGTCAGCAGCCGTGCGAATGGCACGATGCTCTGTCCGGGAAAGCCGACGATCATCAGGTCGTACCGCGACCGAACCTTCCAATGCTTAGCGAACAGACGCAGATACTTTGCAAAACCCTTGCTTCTGTCCGAGACCTCCAAAACCGTCACGCCCGAAACCCGAAGCGCCTTGATGAGCGCCTGATTGCGAACGTAGTCGGGCCGAAACAGGCCAAAGTAGCAAACGGTCATACGGCGGAGTGCGGCACGTCCGGGGTCAGCACGATGATGAACTGAAATGCCAACAGGCCGGGCATAAAACGATGCCAGCGATTCAGCATATTCGGATGCATCAGATGATACGAATCAACGATTCGAAAACCGCTTCGATGCACGAGCTTTTTTAGAAAACGCCACGAGAACAAATGGATGTGACCCCACTCGAATAATCCGGAGTCGCCATATTCATGCAGTCCGAAAAGAAATTTGATCCGTTTGGTCCAGAGCAAAAGATTCGGCGTGGTCAGTATGACGCAGCCGTCACCTTTCACGAGCAACCGAAGTTGCCCCAAAAAAACATCAGGCCTGAACAAGTGTTCCAGGATCTCCGAAGCGACAATAACATCGAATTGGCGGGAGAATTGTTTCGTCCAATCGGGATCATCGACATTGCACGCGCGCGTTTTCGTATACACCTTAGCATGCTCCTGAACGAGCGGCTGTGCCAGATCAATGCCTTCCGTATACAAACGCCGCGCATCTGCGCGTTCGGCGCAATACTTCCCGATCTCTCCGCTTCCAATACCGATATCAAGCACTGAGCGATCACTCTGACCTCGAAGGTCCAACTGGCGGCCGAGAAGCGTTAACACGCGGTTCCGCCGTGTCGAGCTCATACGGTACATATCCGACACAGAATTGTAATAGATTGAACCGGGAGTGCTAGGCATAGAGAGACACAATATGCGTCAGTAAATCATTGAGCCCGTGGTGCCGTACAACGTAGTCACGTAAGCGACGTGAGATATCCGGCAGGGGCGACAGCAGTAAACCGTACGCGGCATCTGCCAGCTGCGCCGGATCTTCGGTGCGGTACATCCGCTCGTCGAGCGGTGTCAGGATAGCACGGAATGCCTCGTTCGTCGTCAGCACCGGAACGCCGCAGCTCATCGCTTCAAGAACCGCTTTATCCAAGCTGCCGGTGCGTGAAAAATTCAAAAAGAGTGACGATCGCTGCAAAAGCTCGAGCGTCCGGCTATGCGGAACCGGACCCAAAAAAGTGACGGACTTCGAAAGACCTGCCGATGATACTTTCTCGCGCACCGACCGCTCATACGCCTGCTCGTGCGGAAGCGTAGCGCCGCCTGCAATTATCAGTTCCACACCGCTCCCTTCACGCTCGAGCAACCTCCGGAAAACATCGATCATCAGATCTATCCGTTTCGTGGGCGAAATTCTGCTGACCGATACGACTATTCGCTTCTGCATGTCCGGACGGCCGGGGACGAAATAATCCGTTTCAATGCCGTGATGCATGACAATGCATTTTTTTGTCCTAAGGCGAAAACTCTCGGGCGACGCCGTTATCACGGTATCGACGAGTGCGGTCAGCACACGCAATCGAAGCGTTACCGCTTTGTGCGTATACCACGCTATAAGTTTTTTATGATACAGCTTGCACCATGGGGCGACCAGGATTCCATACTCCGGATTTTGATGGCTGAAAACGCCATCAACCTTTGGTACCAGACGGTGCGCCAATCTGAAAAAATTGACTATCTCCCGGAGCCGGTTCTTGCCGCGCTCCTTCCCGAGAGAATACACCAGGCAATTCGGCGGTAATCCGTCGGTATTCCCTTTTTCCAGACAGATAACATGAAGCTCATCGACGAGTGATGCAAACGTACGTGCCCACTCGAACGTAAATCCGGCGAGCGCGTCGTTTCGATCCATCTTTCTGGTGATCATGAGGAGCTTCATACGCCGCTGACTCGTTTCCACAGATCAATGATCTTATCAACGCTCGAAGACATGGCATACCTATTCCTATAAAGTGCCTTCGCGTTTTCACCGAGCATTTTTACGTGTTCGGGGTATTCCATAAGTTCCTCGATCACCGCGACGGACATGTCGAGATCATTGACTCCAACAATGAAGCCAGTCCGGCCCTCGGCGATAATGCTTGATGCGCCGGTCGTTCGCGAAGCAACGCACGGGACTCCCGAGAGTCCCGCTTCAATGATAACTTTTCCAAAACTCTCATTTGTTGAGAGCAACACAAACAGCTGCGATACGTGATAATAGACCGTCAGTTTTTCGTGAGGAAGGGCTCCCAAGAGAACCACATGCGATTCAAGATTTCTATCCTTCACGGTGCGCTCCAACGCCTGATGCATCTCCCCCTCTCCGACCAGGAGCAATAATATATTCCGATGACGCTTCCGCAGTATGTCAATAACCGTCAACAGAAATAACAGGTTTTTCGCCGGAACGAGCCGGCCGCAAAACATCAGAACGAACCGGTCCTGGTATTTATACCGGAGTTTCTCCACGAGCATTTTTTGATCGTCGGACAACGTTGTAAACAGCTCGTCGTTGATCGGCGTACCGATGACGGCGATGCGATCGTCCGAAATGCCCGCCGAAAGAAGCTTCCGGCGAATACCGTCCGAAACGACCCGAATCATGTCCGCGCTCCGAATGATTCTTTTTTGTACCAGGGCCTTAAAGCGATGCGATACCCGTTCTCTGCGCCAATAGTCATTGTCCAGGAAATCCCCGTGCAGGTGTACGATCAACGGAAGGTGAAACTTTTTTTTCAGATACACGCCGACAAGTCCCGTCGCGTGCGGATCTTGCGTCACGATAAGACGGAATGTTCCGCTGCGAAGCAGGGTGCGGGCGATCTGGCGTGCCTTAAAGATCGCTCCGATGCCTCCCGTCCCGGTACCGTGCACGGTCAGCCGATCCCCGAACCGCTTGGTGCCTGAATGCACGCCGAGTACGATAACGTCGAGGGATTTGACCCGTTCGGCATACCGTACGTGCCGATATATCACGTCGCCGGTGCCCTCTTCGGTAAAAAAACCAGGGTCGGTACTTATCATGAGAACCGAGAGCGGTAACGGTGATTTCTGGTCAGTCATAGGTCAAATTCGATTTCTGCTTGTTTTTTCGCTCGATATACTTTAAAATCTTAACAAATAACCGCACAAACTCAAAATGAGCGAACACGTTGAAGGCAAAAAAATAGCATTTCTCATCACGCAGAGCAAGTTCGGCGGTGCGCAGCACTACGTTCTGTCGCTTGCGCGGTATTTTAAAGAACGCAATGAGGTTGTGGTTTTGGTCGGCGAAGCTAAGCATCAGGATGAGTTTTTTTTCAAGGAGGCGGCTGCGTTGGGTATTCGCGTCATCGTGCTCGATAATTTGATCAGGGGAATCTCTCTGGTTAAAGCATACGATGCGGTACTTGAGATACGACGGCTTCTTGCGAAAGAGCGATTCGACATTCTCCACCTCAACAGCTCGATGGGAGGCGCTCTCGGCTCCTGCGCTGCTTGGCTTTTGGGTTTTGATCCTTTAGCCAAGCGCGTCCGCGTTCTCTATACGGTGCATGGGTTCGTTTTTAACGAACCGCTCGCTCCGGTCCGGAAAAAAGTGTACGAGCTTATCGAAAAATTTTCAGCAGGCTGGAAAGGTGCCATCATAACAGTATCCGAGTTCGATCGCCAAGCGGGCATTAGGCATAAAATCGCTCCTCCGGCACGTATGGTTACAATTCATAACGGTATCGATCAGCAGGCCGGAGGCCTTACCAGGCAGGAGGCCCGTTCGTTTTTTCATCTGCCAGATGAT
Organism: Candidatus Komeilibacteria bacterium RIFCSPHIGHO2_01_FULL_52_14; assembly: GCA_001818365.1. Classification (GTDB taxonomy): domain Bacteria; phylum Patescibacteriota; class Patescibacteriia; order UBA1558; family 2-01-FULL-52-15; genus 2-01-FULL-52-15. The sequence continues at coordinate 16,856 of MHKK01000015.1, read as the reverse complement.
GCCTTCGTTGTGGGCCTGACCGCTTCGTTCTATCCGACCAAGAACATCCCTCTTCTCATTGACGTGATAGCCGATGCCAAGCGTACGATACCGGCGATACGTCTCGTTCTCATCGGAAACGGCCCGGAACGGCAAACGATAACCGATACCATAGCGAAGCACGGGATTGACGCCGTCGTGACGATGGTGGAATCCGTCCCCGAGTGGTATCGCTACGCGGCGGCATTTGACGCCGTTGCCCTCCCGTCGGTGAAAGAAGGATTTTCGTACGCGCTGCTCGAAACGGGGCGTGCGGGAGTTCCGATTATCGCGACGAATGTCGGGGGAACTCCTGAACTTATCGTGCACGGTGTCGACGGTTTACTCGTGCAGAGCGGTGACAGAGTCGGCCTTACAGCCGCTCTGGTCGAGGTCGCAAAGAAACCTCAGGAAGCCCGTAATCGCGCGCGCCATTTACAGCAGCGTATCGCGCGCGAGTTTTCGCGCGACGAGATGCTGAAAAAAACAGAAGCCATCTACCTCCGGCTTCTTACGGCTGGGAAACCGGCGGCAAGCGCTTGAATGTGCCCGCATCAAGCTTTGTCAGAAAATCATCCGCCTCGCTCTTCAGCGTCGGATCGAGTTCCACGGCCTTGAGCGTTGCGGTGCGCGCCTCGCTGTTTCTCCCGGCCTGCGCGTAGATCTGCGCCAGGCCGATATACAGCAACGTCGAGTCCGGATGCTCGGCTATGGCTTGGTTCAGGACCTCGAGAGCAAAATCGTACTGATAGCCGGCCGCAAGAACCGAGACAACGCGACTGTACGTTCGGTTGTCGAACGTTTGGATCCTGCGCAATTCCTGATACTCGCTCCTCGCTCCCGAGTCGTCGCCGACGGTCGCATACGCGGCAAACAGGTTCCAATGTGAATCAAATACGTTCGGCGCCAGCGCAACGGCTTCCTTGAAATACGGGATACCCTTACCGAATTCGCCTTTGGCCATATACGCGCGCCCGATGATGTAGTAAAGATGCGGCCGGTCGGGGCTCAACGGTAACGTCTCCAAACCGATTGCAGCCGCCCGGTCAAAAAATGTTTTATCAAAAGAGCCGGCGTTCAGGAGCAAATTCATCTCGAATAAATTGAGCCGTGCGTCATTCGTCGTAACGGTACGGGCGGCATCAAACTTTGCAACAAGCTGAGTAACAAAGTCCGTTGCCTCGGAGGCGGGCAATTGAGAACTCTGAATGAGGGTGACCAGGTATTCGGACGTCGCCCCTAGGAGCTCGTTGCGACCAAGGAACGGCCCGTGCCCGATATCATCCATCAGAGTAACCGCAGTTGATCGATCGTAGGACTTCCGTTCCAGCTCCGCATTGAGTTTTTTGTAATCAAGGACAAAAGTGCGATTTGACTGCAAAGCGGGCATGTTCAACAGGACGATTGAAGCGACCGAAACCACGACGGCAGCGGAAATCGTCAGCATTCCAGCCGACGTCGACAGCGCGCCCGACACTTCCTGTTCGCCTTGCTTACCGCGATTGATAATCGTGACAACGCACCCGATCAGTACGTAAAAAGGTATATAGCTGTTGATGCTGTCGAATACGAATAAATTCTGAACCACGTACGCCACGATGCCTGCGGTAAAAATGATACCCGTATACCGTACGTCGCGACGGCTGAGCATTTGCACGAGCAACATGACCAGAAAAGCACAATAGAGACCGACACCGAGAATGCCGCCTTCTACCAGATACTGGATTAAAAGATTATGCGGCCGGTCGAACCACAAGGGCGTTCCCTCATCGGTGTAGATGACCGTGGGGAAATATTTGTTGAATGCGACGTTGAAATTATCAACTCCCCAGCCGAACATAAGCCGACGCGGGCTTTCGGTTGCCGAACGAAACGCGGCCTTCCAGGTAGCGAGACGGGTAATCGTCGTTGAGTCCGAAATCGATATGCTCGCTATCTTATTAAATATCGGCACGGTCTGAACGAACGTCGTGTCTTTATTGGCGAAGATAAGCCCCACGCAAAGCGCAAGCGCAATAACAACACCCGACGAGCCCATTTTGAGCATCCTGGGGGTTTTTTGAAGAAGTATCAATACATAGGCGACAACGAGACCAGCTCCCAATCCCAAGATGGCGCCGCGGGTCTGCGTGATCGACATCATAAAAAGGAAGAAGACAATGAGAAATGCGATAAACGCCCTGATCACGTAATGCGCCTTCGTTGCAGAACGGTAAAAATAACTGCCATAGACAAGAACGTGCGCGACGACGAACACGGTCGCAAGCCAGCCGTCCGAAAATACCTGATTCAAGATTCCATAGTTGTCGCGGATCAGCGCATACCCCTGCAGCACGACAAGCAGAACGTCGAGGGCGATAATTCCGTTTCGAAAAATACGAACACTGTAAGAACCTGCCGGTTTCTGCAGAAAATAGAGCGCGAAGAAAACGTTCAGCAAAAGATATGCGGCCAGATACGTCGCGTTACCGAGCGTCGCTGAAATTCGCTCGCCGCCCGAGGACGCAAGCAGTATGTTCACCTGGCGGAACTGGCTCAACCCGACCATGGCAATAAGGAACGCAATCACCAGGGAATTGCCGAGCAAAGGGTGCCATTGCTCCTCGGTCCGGAAAATGGAAACGAGGACCACCAAAAAAACCAACAAATGGTAGAAGGTAATAAGCCCGTCCATCCGCTCGAATCCGCTCCAGAAACTGAACATCGGATTGACGCCCTGGATACTTGCAAGCGTCAATGCGCCGACAAACGCGGCCAAAAAGATGATCGCAAGATTCTTTGTAGGAGCATAGCGGCGATTTTGAATGACGAGTAACGCATAGACCACGAGCAATATCTCAACGGCGATTCGAAATATGAAATTGCGGGGTGTAATGAAAGGAAAATAAAAATTCGCGAAGGTAAAGAGCGGCGTCGCCAAAATCACCGTCGTAATCGCATACGCACAGGTTCGCAGGAATTTTTCGGGAATCGAGTAGAAGATCTTCATGCTTAGTGCACAATGTCTGGTTCAAGCTGATCGAGCGCCTGTTTGGCGACTATACTGTCCGGTTTTTTTGCCAGAAGCTCTTTGTAACGCGATATCGCCTTATCGATATCCCCGCTCATCCGGTAGTGCAGTGCCAGTTGAGCAACCAGGTTCGTGTCTGCCGGATGGAGCTTGATGCCATCGATCAGCATCTGCTCTGCGGCCGCGGGGTCTTTTTTCTCCGAAATATAGATGCCGTACATATTTCCATAGTACGTATCAAGAAACGCTTCATCCACGTCAGAAATGGCAACTGCCTTACCATAGTTTTCGAGCGCCTTATCATACTGCTTGAGCTGGCTGTACAAATCGCCGAGCAATCCATACGGAAGAAAAGCATTCGGATCAATCTCCGCAAGATACTTGAACGTTTCCTCCGCCTTTTCATAATCTCCGACGTCACGATGGATCGACCCTAAACTGACAAGCGGCCAATAAATAGCCGCAAGCCCGCCTTCGCCCTGCTGCTTCACAAAAAGAAACCCCTCATCGAATGCTTTCAGCGCGTCGTCGAATTCTTTCCGTTTTTTTTCCTGCTCGTCCTGTGTCAGATCGGTGCGCTTTATTTCGAACGCGCGTATATCGGCAATAAGCTGCTCACGTACGATCCGGTTGCCGCCGGGCTGCTGTTTCGGCTGCATAATACTACGGCCCAAGCCGATTGCGCCGATAACAACAACGATGATTACTGCGTATTTTGCGGTCCGGTTTATTTTCATGATGGTGAAAACTGTACAGGAAAATCACCCTACTGTCTATATTTCGCCCATAGGGCGCCTGTCCGCCTCTGGCGGAACCACCCTCCCGGTGGCTACGTTCGGGCTTTCAATTCCTTCTAAAAAACTACTCCCTCCCCGGGCCGAAACCAAGGGAGGGAAATAGTTATAGAGAGCGCTTCTCTTAGTCGGTCTGAGTCATCGGTGTCGTGGTGTTATCATCAAGACCGGTTACGCGGTAACCATTGAACCAACCAACGGTGTACGTAGCGGTTGATGAGTTATACCCTGACACGAAGTTCAGATCTGACCAGATGAAGTCGTCATGTTCGACAGCCCCGTCGATACCACCCACGTTGACGAGAGCCGTCGATGCGAATCCTGCATCACCACCCATGCGGGTGATAATGGAGTCATCGTTCGCGGTCGAGCTCAACGCTGAGACAGTACCTTTCAGGGTGAAGTACTTGGTTGTACCACCTGAAATTTCGATCAACTCTCCGGAACCTAGATCCGTTTGAGTTGAACCGCTGTTATGGTTGTAGTCGAACTTAACAGCCACTTGATGGATGCCAGCAAGGTTATCACCACCCTGTTGCACAAGTACATCGCCCGAATCAGCTATCTGCGAGCTCGTGTCGTTGGAGGCCGGGCCCATGTACAGTGAGTATCCCGTAAGGCTCATTCGGACGCCCGATGAAGTCGAAACGCTGAATGAGAGCTTAGCAAGACCAACCGGACCCATGCTGTTCGCCGTGACACTGAACTTGAACAAGTCAACTTCAGAGCCGGAGCCGGTTACCTGGTCAGTTGTAATACTGCCCAGCGCAACGGTCGGAATGCTCTTGTATGAGCTGAACGAGTTGAAGGCCGTGCTGTAGGTCGGCTCAGCCAAGGTCGAAGAACCGGCAGAGGTTCCATCGGCGTCAATCCACCGAAGCGTAACGCGCATACCGGCATTTGATTGAGCGATAGAGCTTGGAACGGTTACATCCCTAAACTTGGCTTTGACGATGTAGCTCTTCAACTGGTTGATGCTAAGCGTTGCAACGGATGACGGGGTAACGGTCGCTGCGGCACCGCTGACAGAAATGGTGCCTAGTGCGGACGAACCGCCGCTCTCCCACAACTCTAAGGTCTCAACCTGGTTAAAGTCGCTGCCCTGGTCATAACCGCCGTCTGGGTTGCCGAGCGAGAAGCCGAAGGCATTCAGTTGCATACCCTCATACCGCGCCTGGAGCGAGAACTGACCGACATTGACGGTTGTACCGCCAACGGCGAGTGCAGCTTTCGGATCCTGCGACAGGGTGAGGTCAAGCGTACCACCGGCTGCCAGCGTCATCGCCGATCCGTTACCGGGGGTAATGTCCGCGGTGAACGACTGGGACTCGGAGTCGATTGCCGTTACGGCAGAGTTCATTTGAACACCCACAGCAACGGTTCCGCTTGTAGCGCCTGTTCCCATGTCAACCACGACTTTCACGGTCTTCGACTGGGTCGAAGGCACCGTAAGATTGCCCGTGGCAATCGATAAGGTTGTTGTTGCGTTCGTTGCGGCCGTGCTGCAGGTTGCGCCCGCGCACGCCGTCGAACGGCTTGAGATCGGAATCTCGGTCGCACCGACGAAGAGCTGTACGCCGCTCACAACATCCGGGAAAGCCGCGCCGGTCGATTTGATTGCAAGAGCCAGCGAGGTTACACGGACATCAGAGCCGGAATCAGCCGCGTCGAGGACGAGGTTCGAGATTTCGAAGTTCTGAGCGCCGGCAACAACGGTCTGCGCAGCCGGAGCCGGCGCGACAGAAACATTGATGTCAGCGGACTTAATGGTGATGCGAGTCGACTGGATCTGACCAGACGGGGTCGGCGTAATGGTGTTACCCGTTACATCGCCCTTTACGGTCATAGCGCTAGGATAAATACCGACCTGGAGAGTATCGCTCGCTGTCCAGTCGGAGTCAAGGTCGCCGTAGATCGAGTAGATGGTCTCGCCGGACGGAACCGTCATAGTATCGGTTGTCGTCGCAGTTGCAGTCACATAGTTGGTGTTGGCTGTCGGATCCTTTGGACCGGCAACGGTGTTGCCTGCCGGATCCTTAACCACAAGATTGGTCAGGTTGTTGACAACCCTGCTGTTTGCCGTGGTCGTGGAAATAACCAAACCAAGCGCAGTGACGTTCATCGCTTCACCGTCTGCAACGAACTTGAACTTACCGAGCAAGACGCCTGTCTTATTCTCGGCGACGTTCGTTGGGGTGACGGCTACTGATTCGATCCGGAGCTTACCATTACCGACGGTCGTGTCTGCCGGATCATAATACGGTGACGTGGCGTCGCCAGTGGCGTACGAGGCATCACTGAAGTATGACGGCAGTACATATACGCCGCGGAGGTTGTCCCACACGACGATATGTGACTTCTGATCAACATCCAAGCTGATCGTACGAGCCGAACCGCCCCTAATGTCGACCAATAGGTCGAGGTTAATGGTATTGCCTTTCAAAATCTCAACATTGAGGTTTTGGAAGTTCAATTTCTTGTCGGCCGGTGCAGCAATCGTGCCTAGGATTGTTCCGGTGTTGGTGTTGCGTAGACGGACGTTCTCCAAATCCGACGGTGCCGCAGAACCATTCTGCGTAAAGGTCATGGACTTAAGAACAAGTGTCTCCGCGGTCTCGGAACTGTTGTTGTTCACCTTAAGCGAGCTCACGATGTAATCCTTGGTGCCGACTTCCTTGGTCGCAGCAGAAGGATTGTTAGCGCCAATGGCAACACGCGCCGTACCGGCCGTGATGGTACCGTTGGTCAACATCACGTTACCGTTGATCGGCAACGTTCCCGATAAGGTGGAGTTGTTCTTCAGCGTGATCGCAGTTACGTTCACCGTCGGATATTCACCTGCATAGGTCGCGAGAGATGCAGCCATGTTGGCCGCAACAATCACGTCCCAGGTTGAATTCGCCGGAACCGTAAAGTCATCGTTGAAGGTTGCATTATGCGTGGAGTTCAGGGTCTTGCTCGAATTGTTGAGCGTCAACCACGTGTCGGCGCGCAGCAAGTCGAAGTCCGTGAACGCGGCATCAGAGGCCAAGCCACCGCGCTGGATCGTGACTGAGTCAACGATCACCGCAGTGCCGCCAGTCTGCAAACGAAGGGTCACCATCGGGACGCTTGCGGCGGCACCGATAAGAACCTGGTTCGCTGCTGGCGTGCTCGGTGACAGAGATACGGTCAAAGAGCCGGCTGGGCCCGTAACCGTGCTTGTACCTGAACCGGAAATAGTTGCGAAGCTCTCAACACCCGTGACGGAGCTTCCTGTGGTGTACTGCGATAAGCTCGAAACCTTCACTATGAAATCATAGTTGAGGTTGTTCGTGTCGAACGCAGAGCTCGAAGCAAAGGGCCGGATCGTCGTACCATCCACATAGTAGATGGTCGTGTCACCGGTCTTCTGCACGAGCGTACCTTTCGCGTGGTAGGTCGTCGTCAGATCTGAGCCAACGGTGTAGTTACCGAAGGTCAGTTCGTGGACGTCATTGACCATCTTCGCCCAATCTGAACCGTAGAGGGCTAATGCGACGGCTTCACTCGGAACCCATCGCAGGTTGCCACTCGGCTCAACGGCGTACACTCGAGCGGTATTCGGGTGCGTTACCAGCTTGGTACCTGGCCGATACGCGACGGGTGTCCCGGTCGGGAACATATCGAGTTCCGACACGGAAACCGTCTTGATCGCGCCAAAGCTGGCGTACCACGTGAAGTAGGTCTTCGAATCTGGGAAGACATGCTTCATTGTGCCGTCAATGTAGTAGACAGCGTCGCTGTTTGGTCCTTTGACCAGATCGCCAGCTACAAGAGCAGCCGCCGTCGGGACAAAAGATCCAAAGCTCAGCGTAAACACTGTCGTGAACATCAACGAGCTCATGGATACTTTCTTTAAGACGTTCATTCGTTATTGAGTTATTATCGTTCGATTGTCTCAAGCGCTTCCACCGCGGTAGTAACCTCCACACAGGTTGCCCGCTGGGCGACGAGGTGGCCGGGCGAAAACCCGGAGTCATCCGACTTGCGGCCGCCAAGCTGAGCTTGGCTCGACCTTGCTGGCACATGCGCCGTACGGCGCAGTACGCAAGCGAATGGATTGAAAACCCGATGCTTCGAAGGGCTTATTGACAACGAACGGTGCTTAGTCCTCCGCTGGACAGTTATTCCGTCCAGGAAGGTAAGTAAACGTTCCCTCTTTTACGCGCGCATATGCGTACCCATGCTGCCTCGTGTTACCGAGACGGCTGGTCAAGGGTGAGAAAGCTCGAATGCTCAAGCCCTCTCACCCGTAACCATGAATCGTGATAGTAACAAAGAACTCCTCCGGCCGATTTCCAGATTTATTCCGCGGTTGTGGTTGCCACGTCAGGAACGCTCTGAATGATAACCGACGATCCTCTCGGTACGGCAGGTACCGGAGTCACCAGCTCGATCTTCTTATTGATGCCACCGGCAGACGCAGCTTCATGCAGAATATCAGCCATTTGGGAGATGTCTCCCTTGGCGTCGTTGAGTTTCCGCAATGACCCGCTCAGGTTATCAAGGACCAGCAGGTCCGATGAGGCCGTCAATAGTTCTCGCGCCTGCGTGCCAAGATCACGCGATTCGTTCCGATGCAGAATAAAGTCGTCGTTGACAAGGGTTACGGCTTCATCCAGTGACGTCAGTCGCTTCGTTTGCTCGTCGATGCGAATCTGCAAGAATGTTTTGACTTCCGCGCGGTTCGGCGCGTTATGATGTTCGACGAGATCGATCAGCGAGTCGATCGCATCGTACGAGATATATTCGTTCACGATCTGTACCGCCGTAATGACCGACGTGAGGTCGACCTCGACCGGCACCGGTTGCGGCGCCGGAGTATCGGGCGTCGTGCTTGAAGAAGCAATCTGATCCGTCGTCAATTCGGGAGCGGTACTGGTGTTGAACGAAAGCCCCGATACGGCATCGACGGTCAGGGTCGTACCAGCTTCATCGGAAAGGGTCTTCTTGTTCTTCTCGAGCGCCTGGACCGCCTCGGTCGCCTTATCGTTCAAATCCTTTGCCAGTGCAATAACAACGCCTTGCTCGTCGATCTTTTTTTCATCCGTCGTGATCTTCAAGCTCTGGCTTGCGGCGGTAATATCGCGCTCCAGTCGCAGGACAAGCTCCGAAATATTTTTTGTGCGTGACGTGTTTGTCGTCGGTCGTGATGCAATGACGTTCAATTCGCGCAAACGATTATCCACGTGACGCATGTGGATGCGACTCTCCTGCGCGGAATCTGTCGCAAAAGCGACTTCGGCTTTTTCAAAGGTCAGCTTAACGGTCCACAAAATATCTCCAGGAACCGCTGCCCGCGCCATGACGTTCGTAGAAACGGTCAGCAGAATAATCAGCATCGTCGCCATAATAAATTGGCGGCGAGGAATGACCCGTCGAATGAATCGAAACGAAGCCAGGCGAAGAGCGTCTCCGACTGACAAATGTGTCGCCGCGCGTATCTCCTGCCGGCGATTGATTTCCGCAAGCAGACGATGTTTTTCCAATTTTAATTGCTGCCGGTCGAGTTGCAGCTCGGGCAGTTCACGCAATTTATGCAAACTGTGGTTACTGATTTTCATGAATCATTTTTCTTCCTTCCCGCCGACTACCTGACGAAGTGATGCAAGCGCTCGATGCAGCAGAACCCTGATCGCTGGCGGTTCCTTGCTCATGACCGCGCTTATTTCTGCGATATTCAATCCTTCTATAAAACGGAGCACGATGACATCCTGATATTCGGACTTCAGATGAACGATCGATTTCTTAATGAGCACCAGGTCGACGGTTGCCTCCAGCTGATTCTGTATCGGTTGCTCATCGGGAAGATCCGTAATCAGAGCTGCCTGTCGCTCGCGTGTCCGGTAGTAATCGACGATCTTATTGTGGGCAACCCGGTACAGAAATGACCGGATGTTATCCACAGGCCGCTTTGACACAAGATACTCCCATGTTTCAAGAAAGACGTCCTGTATCAGATCGTGTACCAAACCGGCATCAGAGATCCTGAACGCGACGTACCGGTGAATTCTGTCAATGTAACTGTCGTAAATGAAGCCGAATGCTTCCGCGTCGCCCTGCCGTATTCTAAGAAGAGCTATCCTCTCCTTAAGCGAATTCTTGATGCCCTTCATAATATAAGTCGCGAATCTTCGCCGATTGTTACACTAGTCGCCCTGAAAAATAAATTTTAAAAATACGCTAATTCCCGATAAAAAAAGGGTCCCCGATACTGTCTTTTTCGAACGGACCTGCTTAAGAAAAATTGACTCAGCTAATTATATTGAAATGTGAGTGGTTTTGTAAAGGATACCTAGCTCGCAACTATTCACCTTATTTTATCGAAATAGACATTTGACTTATCAGGATAGATTCAATATCTTATACAATAGTGTAGAACATATGACATCATCACCAATACGAGTATCTGTTTCCGAGGCGGCTCGCTTGTTCGGCGTTTCAACCAAGACGATCAGAGATGCTATTAAAAGCGGATCTGTCAGATATATCGTTGTACACAACCGATATAAAATAAGCTTCGAGAGCTTGGTTAAGTGGTCTCAACAGAGCACAAGACGCAGAAACCAGCGCGACATCTCCGGTATTGGGCGCTATGTCGGCCAGTGGAATATACATGCGACAAAATACAGCCCGCGGCCACCTGACGCCTAGATCCTACCGTGTAATCGTTACGGAAAATTCTTTTCCGTTCCTGTCGACAAGTAACGAAACTTGCGACTTGAGTTGATTCTTTTGCCAAAGATATTCAAACGAAGCGTCGCTGCCTATTGTCTCACTGTTGATCGCGAGGATCCTGTCCCCTATCGCAAGCCCTGCCTGTGCAGCCAGTCCTCGCGGATCCAAGGGCTTGCGTGCGGCATTGGCTATGGTGATACCTTCTGGTCGCATCGGATCCGCCTCTGCAGCATAATAGTACGAAATGCCGAGCCCACTCGGTTTGGCATGGGCAAGAATAAGCTCAAATGAAAGCCAAAGGTATCTCGCAGGAATTATGAGCGACGAATTACGAGGGCTCCTAACGCCGACAAGTCGTCCGATAGTATCAAAGTAGAAGAGTGCATCCGAATCGTTCGTCGGTCGAAAATATTCTGAAAAAATACCCGCAGTACGAAGCAACGGTCTGGTCATATCGACGGCAAACCGGGTATCACGTACGTACGTGGCAAAAAAACGCGACGAATCGAGCGAGGTTCGGTCATTGGAAAAAAGCAGATCACCGGGGCGTTCCTGCAGCTGAACAATGTCGACGGGAGTTATCGCCTGAGTTTCGATCTTGACGAACGTAACACCAAAGGTTGAATCGTACCGGCGATCACGAACGGCGGAATGAACCGAACCGACATACAACTCGTAACTTTCAACGGCTCCCTGAAGCTCCCCTGAAAATGCGAACCACCCGTCAGAGGTTAAGGCAACGGCCGGACCGACGATTCCTTCAAAAGGAAGGGCGGGCGTCGCATCCTGGCTATTCGTGCGCCTCACGATAATGCCCTGCATCGCAAGAACAGATTCCTGTGAGCCGGACCGTGAATCCGTGCCGTCGATCTGAGATCTCACGATCGGATATTGTTTAAGAAACTCATCGCTGGGGAAGTAAAAGCGAACAATGACCGCCAAACCGACAACACCGCTCATAACCCCGATGATGGCTGAAACGAATAAATAGGTTATTCGCCGTGCAAGAGGGAATTCCTGCTGGTGCGTCGTTGGACGTTCAAAGTGGTCCGGCATATGCCTCAGTATAGATCAAAATCTGATAAATCGTGAAGATGCGAGGATAAGAGCTACTATCGCACAGAGCAGGACTATATAGAACGTAAATATTCTGCGCCGGCTCGACAACTCTTGTCCGGTAATGACCATCTCGATGATAAAATACAGCCAGATCGTCGTCAATGTCGCCACGATATAATGGTGGAGCGGGAGCAGCGTTAAAAAGAAGAAGAACTCCGCGGTCGTCAGAATAGTAACTACGGTAACGAGAAACGGGGAGCTTTTTTTAAGATAATTCGCCGATAAAATTCCGTGAATCGTAATGTAAGCCAAAAGTCCGACGAGTAATAAAGCGTTCGCATACGACGCACTGAAAGATATTATCAAAAAGTAAATAAAAGCAACGATTTGCCAAAAGGTGATGAGATATGACACCGTCACGAGCCGGAGATACTGGTGCGATGCAAATTGCTCCCGTCGCTCGGTATAGGTAGCGACAAGTGCCAAGAGGGCGCCTGAAATAAGACCGAAAAACAAAATATACAGATTCTTTGCGGTAAGTGACGACAGAATGGTAAGGAACAAAAATGAGGATATAAAAAAAAGAAAAAGATGCGCCCAAAGCTGCGCATCCTTAAAAAACAGCCGACCGCTGAGCATCGCCGCGAGAGCGATAAAACATATCAAAAAAAGTAGCAGCGCAACGGGAGTAAAAGGCGATAAATGGACTAAGCTGAAAAAAGCAATCCAATAAATCAGAGTGAATGCGTACGAGGCAATGAGTTTCATGTGACGATAAAAACGCCCTAGAGGCGATTCAGCACAATGAGCCAGGATAACGTCGAGAGCCAGGAGTATTGATCTCCCAAGGCCAAAAATCCCTTGCGAATGACTCCGGTATTGCCACCGATCGCCAGAGCTGCATCCCAGTCATGAAAATACTGAATAAGCTTTTGCTGGATTGATCGAAGCTCCCCGTCCGTATCCAGATTTTCCAACTCGGTCACCGTCTGCTGAATATGCTGCCTGCGGGCGGTTGCTACGGACGGTGTACTCGTAGCCGAACTCCCCGATACGGCCTCGCTGATGGTAAACCGGTTCAATATATTCATGAGCGACAATCGATCAGCTTTCTGTTCGGGAGTTTCCTGCCGCTTCAAAAAAGGCACAGACACTGATTTGCCGCCAAAAAACACATACAGCAACGCGATGACGACTACGATGCCGCATGCGATACCAATACCGTAAACGAGACGGGCGTTCCGCCCGCCTACTCGCTTCTCAAAATCTGCCGGGAACATCTGTCGATTAAGCATACGAACCGTATAAGTATATCATAAAGAACATGCTCAACGAAACAGGGTTGTGGCATCGATTGCAACCCACATGTCTCGCGCGGTATCGTATCGAAAAACCTCGAGATGCGTCACCTCCTCATCGGCCGAATACCGATAGGAAACGGACACGCCGGATCCGCCTCGTCGCGCATAATGAGTGTCCTTCCCGAGGACTCTCGGCTTTCGAACGAACGAAACCTTCATGGTGCCCTGGGGCGCTTCGAATTCGATATTCTCGGATACGCCGGGATCGAGTTCTTCCTCGTACTCGTCGAGCACGGTGAACCCCTTTTTTATCATGCTCTTAACCTCTTCCCATCGTTCATGTGTCATATTATTTTCCAAAATTTCTTTTTCGAAGTGCAAAATCGTCCAACGCCGCGTCGAAATCCTTCGTGGTAAACGCCGGCCAGAGTGTTTCGGTAAAATAGAGCTCGCTGTACGCCGCCTGCCAAAGGAGAAAACCCGAGAGGCGTCGTTCTCCGGCTGTTCTGATAATGAGATCGGGATCCGGAACACCCGCAGTGTTGAGCTGCGACGAAACGTCGGCTTCGGTGATTTCTTCCGTTCGACGGGTCTTCTTGAGAAGTTTTTGGACGGCGTCGGTAATCTCTCTCCGGCCGCCGTAATTGAAGGCAATGAGAAGCGTTCCGTTCGTGCCCTGTTCGCACGCTCGCTCGGCTTCCCGCATTGCGGACACGAGGGAATTATCGATACGATCGGATGCCCCGATGAATTTGAGGCGAATTCCGTTTTTCCGAAGTTCCTGCTGCTGTTCCTTGAGCATCCGCGAAAGCAACGACATCAGATAGCCGATTTCTTCCTGGGCTCGGTTCCAATTCTCGCTCGAAAACGCGTACAGTGTAATGTACTTGACCCCGGTATTAAAAGCGTGCCGTGCAACCTCAATGGCGCGAGTATACCCCCGAGCATGGCCCTCAAACGAGGGTTTCCCCTGTTCGCGCGCCCAGCGGCGGTTCCCGTCCATGATAATGCCGACGTGCTGCGGAATCTGAATTTTGCTTGGCATAGCGTCAATAATAGCGTATCTTGCGAAATAAGAAAACTTTTGCTTCCTGTCCGTTCGATTCCCCTGATGCTCCGCCTCAACGATACATACCTCGAATTTGGGAGGCGCTTCTTGCCTCGATCGGCAAGTGGATGCTGAGAGACGCTGAGGCATCCGCACTTCCGCAAAAGAGGGTCTCCTTTTCACAAAGACGTCCCTTTGATTGACTAGTTTGCGGTCATGGGGCACAGTAGAGGCGCCGGTTCTTTAACAGGATTGGGGGGGTATATGACATCGAATGAGCTGTGGCATATGGCACGCTGGCGTCGTGGCTTGCTCGTTTTGCATTATCAGATAGCGACGGTTGCAACAAGCATCTGGCAAAGGAGGCACCGAGGATGTTTTGGCACGGCGAGCGCCCTTGGAGCATGTGTCACCTACATCGGCATCATGCTACTGGCCGAGATAGTGCTTGGTGCCCGTGCGCGGCTTTTGACTTCAGCCTACTGCTGGGCGCGTTGCCTCGACGATGCGATTGACAGTTACGCGAGTTTTGCTGGCAGCATCGGGATGCGTTCGTACCTTAACCACAAGCAAGCGCTCATCTGGAATGCGCAGAATCTTGACACACTGGCACTACCGGTGTTCTACGAAGATGTGCTCCTGGCTCACTTAATGAAGAGCGCCCTCCATCTAGATCTTTCAGTACAGGAGGAGATGAAGCATCTCTGGGAGATTTTTCTCTATGATGTCAATCGACTCCATCGTTTTGAGGTGCGTTCTGAAGAGGAGCTCATTCGCCATGCGACCGATCAAGACTGTGCGATCCTTTTGCCCAGTATCAAGGTGGTAGGTAATGACGAACACGCTCGAGAGCTCATAAGCAGCCTGAAAGGGATCTTCACCCGCCTTGATTGCTTCTACGATGTGCTGTCTGATTTGCGTCAGGGCGTGGTGAATATCCCCCGGGAAGCGGTGGAAGCCTTCAGGATCAATCTCGCGCAACTGAAACACTGTCGCACATGGCGCGAAGCGTCCGCGATAAACGGATTCCTCGCGTGGTATACGTGGGAATTAGAGCGGCTGACCATGGAATGGGAATCGGCGCGACGCGCTCTGGAGGGTTTTGCCATGGAGCTTTTTTCGCGCATGGTTCACAGGCGCTTTACGAAGCGGATCTGCTACCGCCTCTTCCTGAACTTGCTCAATCTCTTCGATGAGCTTCTTTCCGAATGTCGACAGAGGGTACAGCAAACAAAAACGCAATAAGCCCGTCCCGCGGTGCGTGACGGGCTTCTGATTTCAATTGCTTCACTGATTAATAGTATGTTGTGCTGGTTCCGGATACGGGAATTCTCGCCTCGCCGCGTGCTCGCGTCTCGTTGTCCGGGGGCAGCGCTCAAAGCTGCGCACGCTCGCTTTGACCGGCGCTCGATTGCTCACCTCCGTTCGCGCCTCGCTGCTGCCCGTTCGATTCCCCGGCGCCGAAGGCGCTATGAAAAAACCACCAGCGGATGCTGATGGTTTTTTCATGGTACCGCCACGGGGAATCGAACCCCGGTTCCAGCGCTGAGAACGCTGTGTCCTAACCCCTAGACGATGGCGGCATGGTAATGGGCGACCTTCGACCGAAATGCTCTGAACGCTGTGCCTGCCCCGCACTGATTCTATTCCAAGCTCTTGAATCACTCAACTATGCAAGCCGCTGGCGTCTCCGCAAGATAGGATAGACGAACTGCCCTACAACGAACAATCTCGCGGAATCTAGTGCGGGGTCCTAACCCCTACCCGCCCGCCTCGACGCGAGCGTCTCGCGGACGGGCGGGGACGATGGCGGCTCAAAACAAATCCGCGACTACTATACTATGACACCAGCACCCCTGCAAGCTGTCCCATGATAAGCAACGCATCCATGAACGCTAGCGCGAAGGTGAGATCTTATAATAGGAGAGTAAGAACCGGGCCAGTTCATTGAACAGCGGCGTCGTGCTGTCGGACGCAAAGCCAACATTCTTTGCGTTATTGAGCCGAATCAAAACGGTAAATTTTGGATCATAGGCAGGCCCGTATCCCACGAATGTATGATTTGTTCGCTGCGTATAAACGCCCTTCTCCACTACGTTTGCCGTGCCCGTTTTTCCCGCCAAGTAATATCCGGGAACTGCGGCTTTGCGATCATACCCCTCGTCTGCAACCTCAACAAGCATCGCCGTTGCCGTATCGGCCGTCTCCTTTTTTACCACCCGGACGCCCGGCTCAGGAATGTGCGGCAGCGCAGTACCATCCGGTCTGCGCACCGCTTCAACGATATACGGTTTCACAAGCACTCCTCCATTGGCAAGAGCGTTAATCCCGGAAATCATCTGTAGAGCCGTCACCGTTATCCCTTGCCCGAACGACGCGGTCGCCTTAAAGACATCTTTATGCTTGGCCAGCTCCCCGAGCGAGCCGGCTCCCTCCTGACTGATGGTAATCCCGGTTTTTTGTCCGAAACCGAACTGCTTCACGTATGTATAAAACGTCTTATTCGGAACATCGCCGGTCGCAAAGACGATGCCGGTGTTCAGGGATTCCTGAAGAACCTGTGTCATTGTTTTGAGCCCGTGCGCGCGATTGTCAAAATTGTGAATCGTAAAGCCCGCTATCTTCACTTCTCCCGTATCCTGATACGTCGTATTCGGTTTCACGAGCCCAAGATCGAGTGCGACCGCCATCGCGATCGGCTTAAATACCGAACCCGGCTCGTACGCCTCAAATACGGCATCGTCATTGAAACGGGATACATCGTCAACGACGTTGTATTGATTCGGATCAAAATCAGGAATGTTGCAGAGTGCCAGGATTCTTCCAGTGGCGGACTCCATGACAATGATCGATCCCTTGTCTGCTCCGTACTTCTCGACACCTTTGGAAAGTATCGTGCAGGCCTGATACTCAATCGTCCGGTCGAT
>MHKK01000014.1:15087-17058 GCA_001818365.1 Candidatus Komeilibacteria bacterium RIFCSPHIGHO2_01_FULL_52_14 | reverse complement strand
CGACGGTTTTCTGGATCAGATCCGAACCGGGTTTCATAGAGAGCTATTTTATGTACTGCTGAACTTTCGTCACAACTTCCGAGGGTGTGTTGTTCGCTTTAATCAGGTATCCGACGGCACCCAGCTCCTTGCCGCGGGTAATGTCTTCGTCCTGTCCCAGATTGGTAAGCAGAATGACGGGAATCGGTTTTGTCTTGGGATCTTCTTTCAGCTTCTTCAGAACCGCAAACCCGTCTATCTTCGGCATGATAATATCCAGCAAAATAATCTTCGGCCCTTCTTTCTTGGCCATCTCGATGCCGTCGGCGCCGTTGGTTGCCGAGAAGACCTCGTAGCCATCGTTTTCGAACTTTACCTTATACATCGTCGAGAGCATCTCTTCGTCCTCGACGATAAGTATCTTTGTTTTTCCGGCCATACGAAAATAATTGCCAATTTAGTGCTTATCTTCTGCCTCCAGTATACCGCAACGGGGCGCCTGAGACAAGGATACGGCGCAGTAAATACACCGACCAGGCGATGCAGAAATAACCGGCGCACAGCGCCCAGAACGGAAAAGAGCCGAGCTGCAACGCCGCAAACGGCAACCGGGAACCCGCTCGTGCTGCGAGTATCAGATAATGGACGCCGAGGTACAAAGGTGCTGCAACGAACCCGGAGAACAGAACAATGTGAGCAACGGGCAAAAGAAAGGCGAGTATCAGCACCGGTGCGACAGCGGGGATCGCGATCGCGTTTGCCGCCGGTGCAACGAGGGAGAAAGAATGAAAATAATACAGGCCGAGAGGCCAGGTGAAAACCTGGGCAGCGAGCGTTGTCACGACACTTTCGCGGATACCGCGCATATCCGGCAAGAAACGCAGTGCTTCTCGCCAGAGATCCATGGTCGTCGCCATGCCCAGCAGGGCCATACATGAAAACTGAAACGAAACATCGCGCAGAAGAATCGAGGGAGTGCCGGCGACCATCAAAACCGCCGTCAGTACAAGTACGTGAATTCCGTCGTATGGCCTACCCGCGTACCGGGCCGAGAAAAAGAGAAGCGACATGCACGCGGATCGTACCGCAGGTGCAGGGAAACCCAGCAGGAGCAGATAGACAGCGATGAATATCGCTATGATACCGAGACGAAAACCTCGCGCGATACCGAAACCGGCAAGAAGCGCTTCCAGTACCCCGATAACGAGCGCCATATGCAATCCCGAGATCGAGATGATATGGATAAGTCCCGATCGGGAAAAATCGGTACGCACAGGCGCGGGAAGCGCCGAGCGTTCATTCAGCACCATCGCGGCGATAAACGCTGCCTCCGGTTCGGGCAGAAAGCGGTGGTACAGGCGGCTGACGGATGTCCGCACCGAAAAAAGATATGCCCGGACTCCCCTTCCTGGTTCGCGGGCGATGATGCTTGGTTTCAAACAATGGAAAAGAGGTATACCGCCGACGACACCTGTCGATTGTACTGCTTCCGATTGGGCATACGGATCGCAATTGACGGTAACGCTCTCCTCGAATGAAAACCCGGCATCCGATGATACGAAAAAAACGATAGTGCGCCCGGCGAGCGCTCCCGGATCCGACAAGTGCAACGTAACGAGGTCGCGCTTCCCATGTGTCGTGCGTTCCAGGACGGTACCGCGAAACCGAGTTTCCGTGAGCGGCGACACCAACGGTACCTCAGCCCGCGCCGCTTGCCACCCGATACCGATAACAAGAGCGGTGGCCAGTGCGAGCGTTACGCCCGCTGCCGTATGCGATCGCCGGAAAGCCATCGCGAAGGGCAACAAAAAACATGAAATCACGAGCACGGCAAACGGTACGCGCAGGGAAAACCCGTCAGCCAAAGCGATTCCGATCAAAAAACCGATCGCGATAATACGTATCAGGACTGCCTGGTGCATGCCATCATCGCTTTTCTTTTATGACGGCAGTATAGCGTAGGTGCTACGGCGCGGGCAAGAGTTGCAGATT
>MHKK01000014.1:9748-15060 GCA_001818365.1 Candidatus Komeilibacteria bacterium RIFCSPHIGHO2_01_FULL_52_14 | reverse complement strand
CGTAAAACCGTCCGCCTCGATCGTATCGAGTGTTACCGATTGCCCCGGCTGTGCTCCATCGGCGAACAGAACGGTAAATTCCGTATTCTTCTTATTCAAAAGGCGCACAGGATCCCCTTCAAGTTCGATGCGCGCTCGTGGTCCGCTGAACCGCGCGGTTCCGATGAAAAATTCTTCCTGAAAAATGTCGATGCGCTCGCCGGTCATATCCTGTGCGGCCGAGAAAGCGAGAGAGCGCAGGTACATATCCTCACCCTCTGCATAGAGAAAGACGCGTGCCGACGGTGTCCCGGTCCCTTGCTCCTCGCGAGGCAAAACAAACGCTCCGATAGCGCCCGCAGGAATTAAAGCCATAAGCCGTGTCGTATACGGCAAAACGAAAGACACCGGAACGACACCGTCTGCGGTCTCCAGCGTAATATCGTTCGCAGGATCAAACGTCGCCTGAAATGCGGTAAACGAGTATTCGGGTGACGTGGTGATGCGGGCGGAAACCGAATGTACGCCCGGCTTTAAATGAGCGGTGGCAACGGGAAACAGAATCCGTCCGTCGCGTCCCGGCAGTACCGTCTCACCCACCTGAATGCCATTGATGGTCATCCGTATCGATTGGATCGCGGCAGGATCGTAGACGCCGTCGAGAAGAAATGAAAAACGAGTAAGATCCGCGGCTTGATCCCGTACCGTTATCTCAACGGTCGCAAGCTCCCGGTCCACCAGCGGGGGGACGAACCGCTCAACGTCACCGACCGTTAGGATTCTTACCGAGACCGACGGTAGCGTCTGCGCCTCCGATATGGGAACCATCCGTGAGGCATTGGTATACATGCTGCCGACGGCAACCATCGCGATAAAGGACAATGCCATAACAACCGCGGGCAGGGCGCCTATGCGCGATGCTCGCGGCTTCGGTCTTTTCGCACGAACTATATGCACGTGATCGAACATACGACGGGCTAGTATCAGTATACCGTGAACGGCGCTATCTGAAAACGGACGCTATGAGCTGTGTTTTTCCATCGATCGTGCGCGCAGCTCCGCTTCGATGAATGGCAAGACGTCACCGTCCAACACCGACTGGGGATCCTTGCTCTCAAACTTCGTCCGGTGATCCTTCACCATTTTGTACGGATGCAACACGTACGATCTTATCTGGCTCCCCCAAGCATTCTCGGTAAATTCTCCCCGCAAAAGCTGTCGCTCTTCGTCGCGTTGCGCGGAATAGTAAGCCGCCAATTTCCCCAGAAGCATCTTCCACGCCTGATTCTTGTTCTGCAGCTGCGAGCGCTCATTCTGGCAAGAGACCGTGATGCCGGTGGGAAGATGCGTCAGCCGTACCGCCGAGTCGGTGGTGTTGACTGACTGGCCGCCGTGGCCCGAGGAACGGAATACGTCAATGCGCACATCGTCCGCCGGAACCTCAACAGTGTCCGGTTCATCGAGTTCCGGTAAAACCTCAACCATGGCAAAGGACGTATGCCGCGCATGATCGGCATCATAGGGCGAAAGCCGGACAAGCCGGTGAACGCCCGCTTCATTTTTTAAATATCCGTATGCATGGTCGCCCTCGATCCGAAGCGTCATATTCTTGATACCGGCACTTTGGCCGGAAGTCCGCTGCAACACGGTTGCCGTATACCCGTGGGTTGCGGCAAAGCGAAGATACATGCGGGAGAGCATCTCGGCCCAATCCTGCGCATCGACGCCGCCCGCACCGCTGTATATCGTGAGAATCGCGGGACGTTCGTCGTGCGGTTCGTCGAGCAGCATCTCAAGCTCTTTTGCTTCCAGCTCTTGTTCCAGCGCCGCGCGTTCGGCCTCCAGTTCGTCATGAAGAGTCGCGGCATGATCCGCACGATCATCCGCTGCAACGGCGAGCGCCGCATCGAGGCGGTGCTCCATCCTCTTCCAGACGGAGATCCAGCGTTCAAGCCGTACGGATTCCTGCGAGACCTTTTGCGCCGTTGCGCGATCGCTCCAAAAATCCGGAGCCGACATCTGCTCCGACAATTGTTTTAAATAATCGTCTTTTTCCGAATACCGCAACGCTGCTTTCATGGCATCAATCCGTTTTTTGATGCTCTGCAATGCATCAATAAGTTCGTCCATTGCGTTGCCGCTTAGCGGAATAATTGCGGATATTGAGCGCGGATCTGCTCAAGCATCTGTTGCTGTTGGTCGGCCGACGGATTGGAATACTGGTTCGCGTTCTGCATCAGCGTGCTCCATGTCCGATAGAGCTGCTGCAATTGCGGGCCAAAGTACCAAAGGGAAAAAATAAGAGGCCCGACGATAAGTATCAGTTTCAACACCTCGTAGATCGACGCATAGAGCATGCGGCGCCGTAATTTTTTTACCTGCACCGTCAGTTCGCGCACCTGCTCGGTGAGCGCAGCGATCGGCTGGTTCTGCTGTGTCGTATCAGGCATGGTTATTTTTTCTTGCGTCGCTTATGACGCCGACTCATGATGTTTTTTACTTCTCTCTGAAACGATCCGACATCGCGAAAATCGCGGTAGACGGACGCGTAACGGATATACCCCACCTGATCGAAGGATTCGAGCTTCCTCATGACTATCTCACCGATCTGATTGCTGGTAAGCTCGTTTTTCTTTGTTTTTTGAATGTCGCGTTCGATCCGTGATACGAGATTGATGAAACTTTCCTCGGTATAGGAACGTTTTTCAAGCGCCTTCCGCAGACCCTGGATGATTTTATCCCGGTTATACGGCTGCTTCGTGCCGTCACGCTTCACGACCGTGAGGTCCAGAATCTCGATCTGTTCAACGGTAGAAAAACGAAAATTGCATTTCAGACATTGGCGACGTCGCCGGATGCCGGCTCGATCGAGAGTCAGTCGAGAGTCGATAACTTTCGTATCGCGGTGAGAACAGACCGGGCACAGCATACATAACTATTAACGATTTCGCCCAGTCGTTCGGACCCTGAGGGTCCTCAGACCCGAACGGGAGGGCGACCACCCTTTGGGTGGAACTATTAACTGGTAACTAGTAGCGGTTAACTATTAAGAGTTAACGGTTACTAGTTAAGCGTTATCGTTTCTTCATCTGATTACGGATAAACGTCGGGATGTCGAGTTCATCGTGCGGTTCGGAAGTCGTGTCGGGAACGCTTTCTTTCGGTTTGAAAAAAACCGACCGATGTACCGAGGGTGTTTCCGTTGCCTGCTGACGGAATTGCTCGTTGCGCGGTTCCTGCTGAAGACGCTTCTCCTTCCCTTTTTCCGAAAAACTTCTGAACCCGGTCGCAATGACCGTCGCCTTCAGCTCATCTCCCATGCGTTCATCAATGACCGTCCCAAAAATAATCTTCGCCTCGGGATCGGCACTCGCGGTAATCACTTCCGCTGCGGCGTTCACTTCATGCATCGTCAAGCTCGGACCGGCGGTCACCACAAAGAGCACGCCGCGCGCGCCTTCGATGGATACCTCAAGGAGCGGACTTTCAACGGCCGCACGCGCGGCCATCACGGCGCGATCTTCACCGCTTGCGACACCAATACCCATGAGAGCCGATCCTGCGCCGTTCATTATCGCCTTCACGTCCGCAAAATCGACGTTGATCATGCCGGGAATCGTAATGAGCTCCGAGATGCCGATGACACCCTGGTTCAGAACGTCGTCAACAACGGCGAATGCTTCAAGCAGCGATGTTTTTTTGTCCACGATCTGCAACAGCCGGTCGTTCGGAATTGTTATGATCGTGTCCACTTTATCGATCAGCCGTTCGTAGGCATCCTCTGCAATGCGACGCCGCTGCGCCCCCTCGAACTTGAACGGCTTCGTCACCACGGCAACGGTAAGGGCTCCCGCCTCGCGGGCGATGTCCGCGATCACCGGAACCGCACCGCTGCCGGTGCCGCCGCCCAAACCGCAGGTTAAAAAAACCATATCGGCATCGCCGATCATTTTGCGAATCTCATCCGCGTTCTCCTCGGCCGAACGCGCGCCAAGATCGGGATTCATCCCCGCTCCCAAGCCGCGCGTCGTTTCTTTACCGATCTGGAGTTTAACATCTGCGAGCGATTGCTGGAGCGCCTGCAGATCGGTGTTCATAGCAATGAATTCAATGCTGCGAATTTTTCGTGCAAGCATCCTGTTTATCGCAGCGCCGCCCGATCCGCCAACTCCGACTACCTTTATCTTTGCAATGCTTTCGATTGCCGGTTTAACCTCAAACGTAGTTCGACGAGCCATGATAGTTAGTTAATTCTATGGTGCTTAGTATACATGAGACGACAAAAAAAACAAAGCGGTTTTTATACCGCCCGTGTTCAAAAAATGTGAACAAGCAAGCTCTGCTATTTTGGCAGAAGCCCGCGCAACCGCCGCGTGATCGCATCCGTCGCACGCGACAAAAAACCGAACGTTGACTGTCGTTCGTGCATCGGCTCTCCTTCGGAGTATGTCACAAGCCCGAATGCGGTCGAGAATTCCGGCTCCTTCACCTTATCGATCGGCGTAAAGACCGAATCAACGCTTCCCAAAAATACCGGGAGCTTCAATTCCTCTTTCGCAAAATCGAGAATTCCCTGCTGCCGCGAACCGCCTCCCGTTAAAACGATGCCGGCAGGGAGTTTCTTCGCCTTCCCCACTTTGGCGAGCTCCTGATTCACCAGTGAAAAAATCTCGCGCAGCCGTGCTTCGATGATTTCCGCGATCATTTTCTTTGATATCATCGTACGGGGCATCTCCTCCGCCGAATATTTTGCCACATCGATCTCGTCCCGTTTGGAAACTTTACTTGCCACAATAGTTTCATGATCCTGTTTCACGCGTTCCGCAATTTCCATCGCAACGCGCAATCCGATCGCAAGATCCGCCGTGACATGATCCGAGCCGAGCGGTATCACTGCCGCATGCAGGAGATCGCCTTCTTCGTACACCGCGACCGACGTCGTGCCGCCTCCTATGTTGACGAGGGCGACGCCGAGGTCCCGCTGACGTTTTGACAGAACGGCTTGCGCGCACGCAAGGGGCGAAAAAACCATTCCCTCGACGTCGAGCTGCGTACGGTACATGCACTTGGTCAAATTTTTTACCTGGGATCCCAGCCCCAAAATAACCTGCGTGTGTGCCTCGAGTTTGATTCCCGTCATGCCCAGCGGATCTTTCAAATGCAACTGGTTGTCCAAATTGAAAAATTTCGGAATGATATGCAGGATCTCGTAGTTCGGGGCAGCGGCGACTGCCTGCGACTGTTCGACCGCACGCTGCACGTCGGACGGCTGTACTTCGCCGTTGGGCTTGCCGACCGCCACGACACCCTGACTATGGACGACGCGCACATGG
>MHKK01000014.1:3281-9734 GCA_001818365.1 Candidatus Komeilibacteria bacterium RIFCSPHIGHO2_01_FULL_52_14 | reverse complement strand
GACCACAACCTGAGAAAGTTGCCCGCCGATCATCCGTTCCGCTTTTTCGATCGCCTCGGACAGGGATGTAACGGTCTCCTCCAAATCGGTAATCATGCCTTTCGTAACGCCGCGCGACGGCGCCTCACCGACGCCGATAATTTGGTAGGTCCCGTTCTCCAGCGGGGTACCCACGACGATACGAATTGCATGCGTTCCGATGTCGATCCCCGTGATGGTTTGCTGATGTTTCATGTCGTTCTTTCGGCTGTAAAAACGTCTTTAGTATACTAAAAAAATCAGCGATGGGCTACTGCGAACCCCGTTACTCCCCGACCCGAAGTAAGGGACTTCTTACGGGTTTGCTGTTTCAACCGTACCGCTTTCCTCTCCAGCTTCAAAGCCGCAGCTTCCGGGAGTAACGGGGCGAATCCGGCCAGAAACACCGCTTCTTTTTTCTCCATGCGCACGGCATCACGGTTCGTTTCATGATCGAACCCCTGCAGGTGCAAGACGCTGTGAATGAGCAGCAGATAAAAATAGCGTGGCATCGTCATGGAGTTTTTACGGGCGCGAAGGTACAGTTCTCGGGCGCAAAAAAGTATCTCTCCTCGTTCGTTCTTATTTTGAAAATGACGCGGCAACAAGCGGGAATCCGCATTGCGGAAAGAAAACGACAAAACATCCGTTGCAGTACGCTTTCCGCGGTACGCATAATTAAGCTGCTGCATACGCCGCGGCGGAACGAAAGCAATCGATATTTCGCCGGAAAGCCGCAGCTTTCTCGTCAAATAGGACGCCAAACGGCGCACTTCGCGAGCTTGCAAACCGCGCGGCAATGCCGACATGCGAAACGTCATTTAGAAGGGGCTAAAAACCATTCTGTCCAGAAGCAACTGAAAGACATTCGGATAATTCATCGTCGTCACGCTATTCACCATAAAGACGATCGAGTATGTATGCGTACCGATGCTCACATAGACGCTTCGTTCGTCAAGCGTGCGGACCGCTTCATAGGTGCCGATGTTCATGAATCGAACATCATCTCTGTTGCCGCTCGAATTGACCACCGTCGAATACCATTCCCACGATGTCAAGGAGTCGGGGTTGTCGATCATGGTAACGGCGATATCCTCACCGGTACCGACTGTTATCAGCAGCTCCTGCGCTTCACCGGGCGATCTCGTCACGACCCAGTTCGTCGGGTAATAAAACGATACGTGTAGCCCCGCATCGGTGTATGAGGCGACCAATCCTGCCGCGTCGAGCTTTACGTCGCCGGTCTGAATCGGACTGTAAAAATTTTGGATCTCCGCATTATCGGGATATCCGTCGGAATCACTGTCGGCGCTGCTCGGTTGCGTTGTCATGAGCCGTTCCTCCGCCAGGGTAAGACCGTCGCCGTCAATATCGGCGTTCAGATCCTCGGCCGGTGGTTGCTCCGGTACTGTTACGGACGGAAGGACAAAGTCCTGTTTTGTAAATTCCCAGGTCCTGCTCTGTAACTGCTGGCCTTTAAACTGATAATTTGTCTCAAAGTCAACGACGATGCCGTAGGTAGTACGGTTCTCTTTGGGCGTGTACGTGTACGAATTCTTTGTCTTCGGATCGGTGGGGATGACAGAGAGCATGGTCTTCGGAAGTAACGACAAAAATTGAGGGTATGAACCGAATTGTTTGAAGTAGGCCTCCAAAGCCTGAACAATAGTTTCGACGTCGGTGATGCGCTGAGCGTCTCGGGCGGTGGCTTCGCTATCGACGGGTACCGGCGGTTGTCCGGGAGTGGTCGGCGAAGCGGGAGGCGTCACGACGGGAGGAGTGGACGTCTCCTGCGGCTGGGTAACTGCGGGAGGTGTCGTCCCCGTTCTTCCTCCGAAGAGTGTCGAGAGAATACCTGAAGAAAAAACATAATAACCGCCGAATCCAAGAATGCCCACGACAACGATTATGATTGCGATCGGGACAAGGCGCACTCCCGATCCTCCCACCCCCGCAGGCGCGTTGATGAATTTGTCCGGCATGGTACGAATCTCGCCCGACTGCATGGCAGATCCGACGGTTTGCTGCACCTGAGCACCCGGCTGAGCATACGCTCCCCGCTGAGGCGATATCGGTTGAATGCCGCCTTGATCGGCTGGTTTTGGTTGCTGAAAATATTCGTCCATGAAAATTCTCTATAAATTGTATCGCTATGGTTCAGGTTGAGGTGGAAATACAGGCGTTGTTGTCGGTATTAATCTGCCGAGGCCGTTCGGATCATACCCGTTCTGAACTTCCGCTCCGTCAAGATACGTGTCGCCGTCGGTATCCGAATTGTTGGGATTGGTATGCCAGGTAAAAATCTCGTCGCTGTCTGAAAGTGCATCGTTATCGGTATCACCGTTCAAAGGATTCGTCTTATGAACGCGCAGTTCGTCGCGATCCGAAAGTCCATCGCTATCCGAATCGACTGCGTGCGGATCGGTACCGTATGTCTGCTCTTCAACATCGGATAACCCATCCCCGTCGCTGTCGATAAGAGAAGCATCGGGCACCGTGTTTGTGTTGCTGTTTAAATCAGTGTTGATATTTTGATTTGCATTGACGTCATCAACCGGCGAATTACGGTCCGGTTCGACAGTTACGTTCGTATTCGTATTGGCATTCAGAGCAGGGACCGAAGGCGCCGGTGTGAGAAGCAAGAAGTAGGCAGCGGCTCCTCCGCCAACGAGCAGCACGACGACGAGAAGTATCAGGAACATCCGGCCGCCGCCCCGTCTGCGCGGCGATTTAGTCCACTCGTCGAGCTGCGAAAGATTCGTTAACGGTTGCGGAGGCCCGATGCGGACACCCGAAAGGGGGGCCTGCGGTGGTTGTGGAACTCCTCCGGCGCCGGTCTGCTGCAACCGCCCGCTCGTAAGCGCGGTCTGGCTCTGGGGAGCCGGATCGATCTTATCGAACATATCTTCAATCGGCCCCGGTGATTTCAATGCTGTATCGTCTTGTTTTTTTACGTCTTCAAACATGGACGTTACCTAATTGTATACTATTTTATGGGAAGTAGACAGCGCCGAACGGATTGCCGTTAAAATCTATCCAGCCGGCTTTCTCGCTCCACGCATAACCTCTCACCTGTCCGCTTGCCGTGTTACGGAACACGCTGGTGTACGTACGGTTGCCAAAGCCCGCGGTGCAATTATAGGTCGCGGAATCGCACGGTGTTCCCTTGGGATTTAAATTGACGAGTCCGTAATTCTCCCCCCAAGCATAGCCGGTCACGAGTCCCGACGCGGTATCAACCTGCGGGAAGCTGTATCCTGCCGGCCTCGTGGCGCCGTTCGCCGATACGGTCGTTCCGTCGAAGAACAGCCAGCCCAAATTCTTGTTCCAAGCGGCTCCGTTGAGCCCGTTCGATGCCGGAACAAAAGTAACTTGCGAGCCGGCGGTCCGGAAGTAGATCCATCCGAAATTCGGATTCCACGCCGCATAGGTCACGGCGTTCGTCGCCTGATACTCGAGCCGGCAATAGGCAACCGGCTCGGCGCAATCGATTCCCCAGATCCACTGTGAGCCGCCGCCGACATTGCTCGTATACGAAGGGCAGGTGCCACCTGACACGGGTTTACGCCACGAATTTGCGGTAACCGTCGTATCACAGTCGGATTTCCCGTCAGGTCCGCAGCTATTGCCTGCTCCGGGACAATTCGTCGCCGCGTTCGCGAAAGTGCACGGTCCGTTCGGTGAAAGCGCGCATCTGCCGTACTTATCCGGACAGACGATCTGCGTCCAACCCGGCGTAAAATCATTCGAGCATGACCAGAAACTCGTCTGTCCCTGCGTTGTCGGGAACATGGTACGCGCCGACGGACTCGTATACACCGCTTCGAACGACCCGCCGTTGGGGCCCGTGTTGCTCCACACCTTCACCGCAACGACGTTCGTGCCGTTATATTCGAATTTATCCGCAACGCCCTCATTGGAAGAGTTTATCGGTCTGACATCGGAAGCGGAGTCATACGGCTGATCGGGTGCCTGCGTAATCGGGGAAGTAGTACAGCTATTGCCTGTCGGCGGGCTTGAGGGCGACGAGTAATCGGCCGTCTGAAGATCCGGATCGGTTCTGCAGGTCGGACCGGTCGCGTTGAGCAGCATGAGGTTACCGTTAAGGTAGGCGACGTCGGTGCCCTGCGACCATATCTTAAGACCGAACGCCTGGCACATGGTGTTGTTTGACTGGCAAATCGACGAGCACTGCTCGCTCCGCAGTCCGGATATGCCTCCGGTACAGATCTCGTTGCCCGGGCAATCGGTATCCACCTCACAGGCCCTTGTGGTAGTGACGGAACAGCGACCGCCATCCTGACATGCCTTCATTGCCGTTGATGCCGGCGGGTCGCAGGTTTCGCCGCCATTGCAGGTCCCGCCTCCGAGACAGTTGGCATCTGTCTGACAGTACCTGTTGGAATTGTTGGAACATATTCCCGCACCGGTAATACCATCACCGCACACTGCAGGCGTTAATCCGGTGCAGGTTCTGTTGCAGTATCCGGCAAGTCCGTTATAGACGCCGTGATCACACACTTCATCCACGTCATCGGCTGTTCCGGGAATCTGGTCGGGTCCTGCGCCCGGCTGCTGCACTACGCTGTCGCCGCACGAAACAGGCGTATCGCCGTTGCAGCTGAAACTGCAATACGGGTGAGGCGTATTCGAGCAAGTGTTGTTCCCGCCGCAATCGCCGTCAATACGGCAATCCTGGTCCACGTTATTGCTGCACGTATACGTCCAGGTACCGTTGTTCCCTCCGTCGTCGCAGGTTTCTCCCTGTTCAGGAAGATTATTTCCGCAAATCGAACCGGTCTGCCCGCTGCAGGTGTCATTACAGAATCCCGGCTTCCCGTTGTTCGCCAGACCGTCATCGCACACCTCCTGGTACGCGTCCGGCGTGGCGCAAATATTGTCGAGCCCGCAATTGACAACATCATCGCCGCAGAAATTCCTGGCAAGCACGCCGAGCGAGCAGGACTTTGTACAGTAGGTGCAATTGGTCGCGCTGTTATTACAGAGTGCGCCGTTTCCGTTGCAGGAATTTGCCGGGCAATCGGAATTCTTGGAACAGACCGTTCCTGACGCGAACTGACAACGCTGCGTGCCCAGGTTACACGTTGAAAGCGGGCAGTCGGTATCTGCCTTACAGTCGGTGAGAGAACCGCTGCAGGTGAATGCGACTCCTTCGTCGCACTGTTCGAACGGCGCGTTCTTCGCTGCGTCGCCGCAGTAGCCGCCGTAGGTCTGGCAGGCGTTTGCCGTAAACGGCTGACCGCAGGCATACTGCTTTGTCGCACTCGAGATAGCCGGGAGCGGCGTCTGATAGACATCCGGCTCGCAGGTTTCATTGCCCTCAATGATGTCGTTGCCGCAGGTTTCCTGGAACGGACCGAGCAGCGCATAGAACGCAGGTGCGCCGCCGTTCATAATCTGATAGGCGGACGCGGATGCGCTCGTCCGGGGATTTATATTTCGGGAATAATAATACTCTTCGCCATTCGATCCCGAAACCCTGAATTCGTATACCGGAACCACAGAGGTATTGATCGCCGAATCATATGCCTTGAAATACGGAGCCGGCCCCGCAGGCGCGTACCCGGCGAGTGACGAATTTCTGCTCAGACGATGATCCGCATTTGTCGTTGACTTGAAGCGATAGATAGAAGTGTTGCCCGATGAGCTCGATCCCGGGTACGCATAAAACGCAATTGCCTTGGTCGTATACGGATAATCGGAAACCTTCAGCAAAGTATAGTCATAATCTTCAACATCACCCTCGTTGAAGTACTGTTCATAAACCGGAATATTCTGTCGCACGCCGGAACCATTGGTATCAATGGTGCTGCACGCGCGGTTGCAGGATGAGTCGCAATACAAAGTGGTGAGCAGCGGGCAACTGTACGAAGTAAGCCCCGCGACCGCATCGCATTCTTCCGCATTCTGTACGCATCGCCAATTATGCGCCGGTCCTCCTGCGCAAGTACGCGTGCACGCCTGATCGGCAACTGCCGTGTATCCGTTGTTGCATGTCGGAACCGGAGAATCGCACGTACAACTCAAAGAGTATTCGACGAGCGGCGTCAACGACCCGTCTCCGCAGTAGCTTCCGTACCCCGAGCAGGACGAGTTACAATGGCCCGCGGTACCGTTCAGCGCACTACCTTCATCGCATGCTTCAGGAAGGTTCACGATGCCGTTTCCGCAGGCGCCGGAATACGGACGACCGGAGGTGCAGGATATCTGACACGAATTGGAACAGAACACCGAGCCGCCTGCCGTACAACTATAGATCGAGATATTGCTGAGCCCGTCATCCGAAGTGCCTATGATGCCGTCCGGCCCCGGGGTCAGCACGTTATTGGTGTCGCATTGTTCGAATGGATAGGTAACGCTGTTATCGCCGCAGTATCCGCCGCACGCTGCGCGCGCTGCATTGATATCGCCGCC
>MHKK01000014.1:0-3174 GCA_001818365.1 Candidatus Komeilibacteria bacterium RIFCSPHIGHO2_01_FULL_52_14 | reverse complement strand
TCTGTCCGCCGTCGCAGGCCTCGGTTCCTTCAATCACGCCGTTACCGCACACGGCGGTCACTGGGTTTACATTATCGCAAATGCCACCGTACATCGCGTCATTCACGATTACCTTAGCGTCCTTCGTTACCCAGGTCCATGTCTCATCCTCAAGCAAACCGTAGAGATCGAAGTTAGTCCCGTTCTTGTTCCGGTACATGAATACTTCGGACCCTGCATAACACTTGAATTCTCTCGTGCGTTCATTCCAGCACGTCTGCGTGTCGAAACCGGGGAAATCCTTGCACAGCCCGGGCGGGTTCAAATAGAAATTGGGGCCGCCGAATTGATTGATGGGATCTGCCGGCATCGACGAACGCCCGAGTGCCTTGCCGAAAGTCGCAAGCCACGACGGCCACTGACTGGTCGTCATGCCGGCAATATAGGAACCGGAGTTTAAGGACGGGTAAACGCCGACGCACTGATTTCCCCGCGGACAATCGGCATCGCGTTTGCAGGCGATACTGTTGGTACCGTCGTTGCAATAGGTATTGATCTTTGCATAGGTATCGAGCGATGACTTAATATCGTGCAGTGCAACGATGCGTTTGAAATCGCGACGCAATTCCGCTTTTGCCGACATGCAGAGCCCGGCGTTCTTCGTCTGGCACACGCTATCGTCGCCCGGATCGCACACGACGCTCGGATCCTGACTGCACGTGTCCGAAATAACGTTATCGTCGCGCTTCGTCAGGTTCTGATTGATAATAAGCGTGTCGATGAGTTGATCGAAAATAGCTATGGTCGAGGCCTTGGCGCTCTGATTGTAGCTCATGAGAAGGATATTCCCGTAAATCTGCCCGCAGGTGCCGCCGTTGGACGCAGCATTAACGCAATTCGCGACGCCGATGTACACCGAGGTTCCGTCAATGAGCGCGTCGTACCCGTCGATAACGGCCTTGGTAGGCGATCCGGTAGGATTCGGTGCGAACTTCTTATACCATTCGCTGACCGACAAGAGGTTCAAATTCTTGTACACGCGCGAGACGATAATATCCAAATCTTCCCGTCGAGCCGTCGTCGTAACCTCAACGCATTTCTTAACGCTCGCTACGGTGCCGCAGACCTTATAGAGATAGGTTGTGCCGAGTGTTACGGCAGCATCAGAATAACTCGTTGCTGTTCCTGCAATCGTCGCCAAAGGAGCGGCCGCAGCATCGCGATAAATTTCAATATTGGTATACAGCCCGTTGTTGACCCATGAGAGTTGGATCTGCGGGGTTTGGCCGATGCTCTGGGCAACGAGCTGCGAAGGCGCGTTAAATTGCGTTTGCCCAAGCGCCACGCGGGAGAAAAACGAGCTCGTTTTTGAACGAAGAGCCAAGAGCAGCGATGCAGGCGTGCGCAGCACGTACTGTTTCGGCACATAGGATGTTTTTGGCCGCACCGAAATATTCACGACCGACGGGTCAGACCATGCTCCCAAATTATTCTGCGCCCGGAACGTCACCTGATGGACGCCGGACTGCAAGAATACGTGGTTTGCCGTGAAAGGATTGGGCATGCTCGTGTCGGTATACGACGTGAGTCCGGAATCCTGGAAATCCCAGATGAACGAAGAGACGGCAGTAGCGCCGCTGCCGAGTGCTGTCACGTCCGCGCTGAAGAATACGGTTGTGCCGTAATCGACGATAATCGTGTCGCCGGGGCCCGCGGCTATCGGCGCAGTCACGCTCACTGATACGGTCGGTTTACCCGCCGGAGGCGGCGTTACGCCGCTCTGAACAGTGATCGTCAACGTAATCACCTGTCCGACAGGATTAAATCCAAAGTTAACCTGGTACGCGCCGCCGGTCGCCGGCAGCTGATCAACGACCCACGAGAACGAACCGGTCTGCTGATTGAAGCTGACGCCGGCGGGCAGCGGATCACCGACTTCATCGGTCTTAGTGAAGATAAAGCTGTCACCTTCCGCATCGGTGCCTTCCAGCTTAAATGAGACCAGATCGCCAAGTTTGTACGACGCGGCCAGGGTTGGCACGTTCACAAACTGCGGCAGCGTATTGTTCAACGTTGAACCGCCCGACGTTGTCGAACCGACGATAAAGACGTGCTCTTTTAACAGATCTCCTCCGCCAGTGAAGGGCGTAACCGGAGCCCGCACAAGGTGCGGGGCAGGCAGGTTCGGAAGCGGGGTTGCTCCGGATGTCTGACCGTCACGGCAATAGGCAAGACGGAAATCGTAATCAGGATCCTGGTAGTACGTATTCGGACTGCCCCCTCCGGTTCCGTACCATGGGTTTTCGCAGAACGAGAAATCCAGCTTGCTCTGCGCAGTCGCAGAACCAAGATCTATGCCGGGCGTACCGCTGGTAGCCGTGACCTGTGCATAGTCAACACCCTGCACACCCTTATGCAAAGCCTCTGCATTGTTTGACGGGCTTGCTGGCGGGACAACCGGTTGATTCAACCGATAATACTTGCTCACGTATGGCCCTGCAGGTGTTCCGTCATTCGTCGTCCGCCACAGATAGTCGATGGCAGACAGCTCGATGCCATTCGCATCTTTTGCATGCGCAATAAGTACCTTTGGCACATTGCTCGTGCATTGCGGAGGGCCGCCAACGCATTGCAGTTGACGATCGGTAAACTTTGCTGGATCCGGCTGAACCTCGACGAAACTGATCTTGCAGATATTCGCGCCTGTGGTAAATCCATAATCTATCGTTGTCGTAAACGGCACCCCCTGATAACTGCGGATTGGTTTTACCAAACACGAATTTCCCGGACAGACAACGACTTGATACGATTTATCGGAATCGTAGATGCCCTTCGGGCGTTTCTGATCCGACCGGATACGCCCCAGGTCTTCCTGGCGCAACGACGCTACCTCGAGAGCGCTGAGGGCGTAACGATAGATACGTACCTCGTCAATGATCCCGTCAAAGACGTCAGCTGGGTTGTTGAATTGCTGACCTATCAGGAGAGGATCAGTGCCGGGTGCAAATGACGAACCGTTTGAACAACTCCCCGCACTGCCGATGGTACAGAGAGTGCTGCTGTAATTTGATTCAGGACCGGCGACCCCGTCAATATAGATGCGCGCCCTGCCGGTGTTGCTGTTTGCTGTCAGTACAACATGATACCAGGTATTGAGCTGCAGTGCCGTCGGATGATCGTTGATGGGAATCCAAG
>MHKK01000013.1:1639-6687 GCA_001818365.1 Candidatus Komeilibacteria bacterium RIFCSPHIGHO2_01_FULL_52_14 | reverse complement strand
GTTCGCGTCTAATATATTCCGGCCCAGTTTATGCCACTGGCGCCAGTCCCTTCGAACGCTCCGCTTCATTTCGCGATAGGCATGCGACAATTTTTTTCGTTGCTCCTTGAACGCGGCCTTGCGCTCGTCCTTGAGCATCTTCATGTGCTCCAATTTTTCCTGCAACGAATGAGAAAGGACTTGCAAGCGTCCTTCGAGTTCCTGCCTCAATGTCAGCGGCTTTGACGCAAGCGTCGTCATAAAAAGATTTTGATCCGCATACAGCAATTTCCGCTGGATCGTGTAATCGGTATGGCGAAGGAGTCCCGATGCAAGGCCAAGTTTGCTCATGATCCAGATAAGCCATTTGTTCGGGTCGAAATGATACCAGCGAATGCCGTTCCGGTAATCCGCGGGGAATGTGTGATGGTAATTGTGATACCCTTCGCCGACGGTGAAGAACGCAAGGATATAATTATCGACCGCGGACTGCTCTTTGGAATACGTCCGCTCGCCCCAATAGTGCGCGAGCGAATTGATGAACCACGTGAGATGATGCAGCACGAATATCCGGCCCCACCAGGCAAGCACGAATGCTCCGAGATAATCACCCGTCAGAAAACCGATCCCAAGAAATATAAGAAGATTCGTCAGAAACGTCAGGAATATGTAGTGCCGGTACTGAAATACGAGCAATCTGTTTTTCAAAAGATCGGGCACATATTTTTGAAAGTCATACGGCTGCGCTTTTTCCAGGATCCACAGGATATGCGCGTGCCAAAACCCTTTGCTCACCGTGTACGGATCCTCTTCGGTATCGAGAAAACGATGGTGCTTCCGATGATCGTGCGCCCACGTCAGCACGCTGCCCTCGAGCGCCGCCGTGCCGAAAAACAGGAAAAACGGCTCGATCCACTTGTTCAGTTTGTAGCCGCAATGCGAGTAGTGCCGGTGATAGACGCCGATGCCGAACGACGTCAAAAGCAAAACCACGATCGACGCAATAATCAGTGCCGCAGAGGGCCGTGCATAATACAGATAAAACGGCAGACCAATCAACAAAGCGGTCTGGTAGCCGATAATAAACGCGCCTCTGCCCCAATTAAAATTTTTCAGCGATATCATAGTTTATATAAGTATATCACAGTATCACGTGAAAATGCTAAAATCGGGGGTTTTTGAATGCT
Organism: Candidatus Komeilibacteria bacterium RIFCSPHIGHO2_01_FULL_52_14; assembly: GCA_001818365.1. Taxonomy (GTDB): domain Bacteria; phylum Patescibacteriota; class Patescibacteriia; order UBA1558; family 2-01-FULL-52-15; genus 2-01-FULL-52-15. The sequence goes on along the minus strand of MHKK01000013.1, from coordinate 5,521 downwards.
TCTATTGCCAGTATCCTGCACTCAACGTCGTCATCGGCGAGCTTTAACCGCACCGCGTCACCGACTTTATGGCCCATAAGCACCGAACCTATCGGCGAGCTGGGCGAGATGATGCCTTTCTGCGGGTCGACTTCCAATGATCCGAGAATGGTATAGGTTTTCTGCTTTCCGCCAATCTCAACGGTTACTTTCTGTCCAAGCTGCACCGTATCGGCATTTCCACCGGTCTCGATTATCTCAGCATGATCTATGTACTTTTCAAGCTCCTCAATTCTATTATTGATGCCCCGAAGACGGCCCTTCGCCACTTGGTACGCGGCATTTTCCGAAAAATCACCCATTTCGGCAGTACGCTGCATCTCTACCCTTGCTTGAGGATGGCTGATCTTTTTTAATCGCTCGAGCTTGTTCTTAAGCTCGTCGAGTTTTTCCCGGGTAAGGTGAAAGTCCGGTTTCTGATGAGTATACTTACCCGGTTTCCGTATAGGTACGCGCATGCACTATTTTTTAATCGACCGGACGGTCATTTCAGTATAGAAAAAGACTAATTTATATTTTTATCCCATTGCCGTTCCACAACAACTTGAGAAATGGCATCAGCAATTTTCTCCAAATGTTCTTTTATGAGTTCGTTTGGAATATGTATTGTACGAAAGTCATCACCATCAGAAAAATGATCACGTTTGAAATCTCTTTTTATTTGATCTGCATTCGTATAGTGCTGCAGACCATCAATCTCTATATATATTTTTGCGCTTAAGATGCCGATATCAATATGCTTGTGGCCGTCCCAATATTCACACTCAACTTTTATACCTTTATTCTCAAGAGCTTTTACTAGACTAGTAACTTCCTTAGTTGGTTTCGGAGAATTTTTTTGCATATTTTAAATAATTATTTTGGCGCTCTTCGAGGATTCAATCCATGATTTCACAACTTTCAAAAGTGCATTTATATTTTTATGCCAGCTAAAGACAGGATATATTTAACTCCGCTCCAAAATACTTTCGCATTCGCCCAAGCATTCGAATAATCAAACCCGGTTGTGACGGCAGGATATGAACCATTACTGTCAACTTAAACTAACCTCAATCTACCCCTCCCCCGCCCGCCATGCAAGCATGGACCGCTCGTTCCTCACAGTGGCCGGTAGGCCAGCGAACTTTGCAACCAAAGCGTAAAAAGAAAATTCGCCATAGTGGCAACTTGACATATACATAAACTATGCTAATATTGACTTAGAATTATTACGAAAGAGCACTTCGAAAGGTCTCATCCTTAGCGGTGCTTTTTCATTATATTGTGATACTCAAGTTTCTTTTTCAAATTATTCATGTAATCTATCTTTGACTTTGCTGCTCTCTCAAGTAATACTGAACACGTCTGCTTATTGGGACTCAGCACAACTTTTAATTTATTGCATGAGTCCAAATACTGCACTAGGGATTGGAAGTCACCGTCGCTCGACACGATCACGGCCTTATCGTAAGTTTTAAAATCTATCATTACTTGAAGAACCAAATCCGCATCCACGTTACCTTTGGGCTCCTTGTTTTTTTTAATCAAGATTGATTTGAAAATCAAAACATAACCCGCCTGTTGTAATGATTTGTACAGAGATTGATTCTGTGGAAGATACCCAATGAAAAGATATGCCGTGCGAACATCATACTTATCAAATAAGTATTTTCTAAACCGATTATTATCCAAACGCCACCCAAGTTCTTGTACTCCTAGGTACAGGTTCTGACTATCAATAAATGCAAAATTGTTTTCTTTATTATTCATAGAATAAGTATATTGGCACGGCACTTCCACCCTACCCCTCCCCTACAAACTTTGCAATCTAAGCGGAGATAACCGTTGATTCGCAATCTTTGAGAACAACTGTTTTTAATTGAGACGATTTTTTCTTGAGCTGATCAAGAACTTTTTGATCTCCGTTAAAATGACACGTTATGTTGATGGGCAGTATTCCCAATCCCTGAAATACACCGCCCTGCTCATTGGAATAATAGTTCGTCGAAAGAACATAAGCGCCGGCCGATGATCCTGCAACAATCTTGCCTTGCAAAGCGCCCTGGAACTTGGGATAGTGTTTGAGAGTCGTCAGTAATCGTGGTGTTTCGCCGCCCCTGATATACACGGCGTCTGCGGCTTTCAGCTGCTTCATAAAATCCTTTTGCGAAGCAAGTGCCGGCTGAATTTTTTTTCTCCCTGCTGCTTTTTCAAAAAGTTTTTTGTCTTGCGCAAAAAAATTTTGATACTCATCCTCTTTTCGAGCAAAGTACACGGCTAAAATACTTCCGGCATCAGGAATATTCTGCACGATTTTTTTAAAAAATTCATCATTGAGGGGATCTGGCTTGCCGGTTGCGCCGCCGTGAAGAATATACATTGTTTTGCGGCCAATAGAGGGCACCGTTATCTCCAATCCGCCCGTACGTGTAACCGCAAGGCCTGACAAACCGGCAACGCACTCTGCATATGCCGATTCGAGCGACCGGGTTTCTCCGTTGAGCTTTGTCCTTTGCGCTTCCAGTGCCTGTTTTATTTTTTTGGCTTGCTCGAATTTTTCGACCAAGTCATCATAGGTCGCCTTGACCGACTCCGCGAGATTCACCGCGCGTCCTAAGGCAGTTCTCTCATCCAGCCCGACAGCATCTTTTATTTTTTTCTTCACCGTATCATTTATCCTGCTCTTAAGCTCATCCTGTTTCTGCTCTATTTTTTTCTTAAGCGCATCAAGAGCTAGCTGCTGCAATGAAAGTTTGCTTTCAGCTGCAAAAAGTTCGCCTCTTTTTTGATCGAGCCGGTTCTTAATTCCCCAGCACCGATCGCCTGCATTTTTCTTTGCATTATTTCCCGACCCCCGCGTCATTCTGAATGCTCCATAGGCGGCTACCGGCAGGGCGATCGCCGCTGCAACAAATACATATAAAGCCATCGGTAATGACGGGGCTTGATTGGAGTTGGCTACCGGCGGAGTCACCGCTGCTATGGGGGCAGTAGCTTCAGGGACAACGGGCGTACTGGTCGCCGGTGCAGGCGCCGGTGCCGGTTCTGCCGGCGGCACAGGCGCGGAACCGGTCTGTTGTGTCGCCGAAGCCGGTGTTGCGGTTGATGGAAGCGCCGGACGCGGAGTCGATGTGGCAGGAGCTGCTTTCGTTGAGGTATCTGCTGTAGGCACCGTACTGGTATCGGTTGGAGTCGGCGGAATGCTCCCCGACTGTGCTGTGGCGAAAAAAATCGGAACAAGGAGCAAAATCGTCATGCCAAAAAACGAGGCAACTGAAACCCCGGAATTGATTTGACTAGGCCTTTTTAAGAATAGCGACATATTGCGCCTCTTGTGTTGAAAGGAATTTTTTTACTTTCCAGCCCGTGCCTTTGAGGATACGCTTCATTTCTTCGCGCGAAACCATCAAATAATCGAACCACGGGCCGATCAGTTTCCCGTAGCGTATCCGGATGCGAACCTGTCCGGACATCCTGCCGCGCTTTCTGTTAAATGCATGGTACGCGAGGTGATCCTTGTCTTTTGTTTTATAGGGATCGTTCGTTTGAGCAATAATCACGGCATCTTTTAAAGTGATCGTGTTCAAAATCTTCAAAAGACGTTTTGCCTTGCGGGCATTCGCAAACAAACCGAAATTATTGCCCATCATCAAAATCGTATCGAAATAGTTCTTTTTAAAAATATTGATCTTTTCAATCGGCAGTACTTTCGCGTTTCTCACGCCTCGAAGTTTAGTGATTTTAACGGCCAGCGGCGAATTATCTATAGCCATGACGCTATGACCTTTCTTCTGAAGATACAATGCGTGACGGCCGGCTCCGCACCCGATGTCCAAAACTCTTCCTTTCGCATAATGCATGGCC
>MHKK01000013.1:0-1608 GCA_001818365.1 Candidatus Komeilibacteria bacterium RIFCSPHIGHO2_01_FULL_52_14 | reverse complement strand
CGGCAAGATACGTCTTTCCGTAACCGCCCGATGCAATGTACCGGTCATCCCGCTCTACGATCTCCTCATCCGTGGTGCCTTTGTAGAGCGCCCACAGCTCGCGGCCGTAAGCATCGACATTATTATTTCTTTTCATAGAAGCTGGTGCGCCTGCCTGGATTTGAACCAGGGACCTATCGGTTATAAGCCGATTGCTCTAACCACTGAGCTACAGGCGCATTATAGATCTTCAATAACTCTAATGCTCATCATTACTCGTTCCCATATTCTTGCATCACCAACAACTAAATTACAAGTTCCGTGCCCATAACCTCCTTTATGATTGATCCTGTTCTGTGAACTTTTTTTTATATAGGGGCGGATAAATTGCGAACGAGGAATTTTAATTTTGCGGGACCAATATTCTATTTCGCGATTGATATCCATGTCGCTATATAATTGAAGATGGATACGGAATTTCTTCGGTTGAATAGAGAATGATTGCATGCACCATTTTTTAAAGAACTTAATTATCGCCGGATTAGTATTGGATATAGAAAGCCTCGACTCTCTACTCTTTGAGCCCTCTCCCCAATAAAGAAAAAGGCCTGCTAAGAACAGATCTCTCGATCTCAAAGGAATTAATATTTTCTTTTGCTCTGTATATACACTTAGTAACCGATTCTCCTTATTAATCCTCCTTGTTGCGCGGTATTTTTCTATCCTCTGTTCATTCCAATCCCGAAGCTCGCGGATTCTATCTGCAGAAAGGGGAAAATCTCGAAGCCAGTAACTAAGGGTGCTCTTGCTCACTCCTGTCTCATTTCGTATCTGGCTGTAGCTCTTGCCCCCTTTTCTCAAAGCCAGTGCCCTTTCCCGATCTTTTAATCTAGCCATAATTGAACTACATAATAAATGAAATTTTACTACTTTTCAAGGTTCAATTCAATCCACCTGCTAACTTATGAATGTTCAGGAAACAGAATGAGCAGGCGCTTGCAATCCGCAGTATGCTGTTTTTTGGCTGTTTCGTCAACGAAAACAAGGCCTATCGGTCGGTATTCGACCGGCCCGCAGAACTTACTGATTTATCAACTTGAGCTTGTCTTTGAGGTGTGAGATAACCTGACGTTCGGCTTCCGCGCGATCGGTCTTGAGAGCGCAGAGCACATGCCGGCGGTCTCCCTTTGGACTGAACGGCTGCAAGAGCACCGGCAGATCAAAATTTTCGCGGCCGTACACGTAGACATCCGTTGCGCTGTCCTGTTTCTCAAAAAAGAAGAGCACGATATCGGCTTCGGGGCTTGCAAGCACCAGGTCGTCAACGAGTGTCGCCAGATCAACCTCTTTCCCCTCGATATCTTCGCTGCGCAGATCCGAGTACACGATCTTCTTCTCGACCTGCTGCAAGCGCGACAGCACCCGTCCCCACACTTTCAGCTTATTCATATCCTTGGTGCGGAACAAATGATCGACAATCTCGGCGCGCTTTGCGCCTGCGACGATCAAGTCGCCCGCAAGCTTCAGCGTATCGGGTGTTACCTGCGGCGTTTGAAAACTGTTCGTCGCGTAAATAAGACCGGTCAAAAGATTCGTTGCCGTAGCAGCCGTCAGCTCGTCAATGCAGGC
>MHKK01000012.1:14526-16900 GCA_001818365.1 Candidatus Komeilibacteria bacterium RIFCSPHIGHO2_01_FULL_52_14 | reverse complement strand
TTAATTTTAAGAGCCATGAAAAACCCGGGTTTACGTATACCGGCGCAAACCCGTATGCGGCCGCAGATAAACTGGTGTATCTCTCCATGATTGAACAGGGGAGAGAGGGGATTCTTTTCATGAAAAATTTGCACACCGTCGATCCGCAGATAGGCCTTTTGCTTTCCCCGCACTGGTATTTGATCGGTCAGACGGCATTGCTTCTGGATATCACGAATGCTGGAGCGTATCTTTTGTACCGCCTCCTTTTTGCCATTCTTTTTTTATGGCTGTTGTACGTTTTTCTCGGAAAATTCTTTGAGTCGGACGGCCAATTTTTTTCCGCAGCAGGTTTTATATTGTTTTCGGCCGGACTGGGATGGCTCTTTGTGGCGATACACCCGGAACTGTTGGGAGCGCTCAATACCACAATGAAATTTTTCTACCTGCCTGTCGACGTTTATGTCACCGAGGGATTTACGCTTCTTAATTTTTCCCAGTCGCCACTGTTTGAAGCGTCGCAGCTTCTCTTGCTGTTCATAGGGTTTGCCGTCGTTGCATTGGATGACAGGAAACCGGGGGTGCAGGATGCCGGGTTGTCGATATTGGCCGCGTTTCTTATCATCATGCACCCGTACGATCTTCCCATTCTGCTCGCTGCGCTCGGTACGTGGGCAGTCGCGCGTGCGTCTCAGACGAGTTCATACACTCCGCTCATACGCGTTGCCTGCATTGCTGCCGGGTGCGCTGCTGCCGCGCTTTTTAATGCCTACGCGATTGCCCGCGAGCCGGTTTTACAGGGATGGTACGAGCAGAATCTCGTTTACTCTCCGCATCTTTCCCGTTATCTGTGGGGGTACGGCATGTTGATGCCCCTTTGGGTCATCGGTGCAATAGATATTGTCTTAAAAAAAAGGAACGACCGGTGGTGGTTGTTTGCGCTCGCATGGTCGGCAAGCATCTGGCTGCTCCTGTATCTGCCGCTGAACGTTAATCGGCGATTCGTGAACGGCTGGCACATTGTTCTGGCTCTCGTCGCCTATAACGGTTTTCGCTGGTTGCTGTCAAAATCCCGCCAGTGGATCAAAATTCTGGTTGCTTCGGTCGTCTGGGTGGGCTTGTTAAGTTCGCTGACGCTGTTTCTGATCATTAATTTGTATTTTGATCCGAGCATTTATTCGTACGGATACTATTACTACACCGACGCAGAGCGGCACGCCGCGGAATTTTTACGCGAAAACACGGCGCAGAATGCAAACGTGCTCGTGTCCGACGCAAAGACCGCTTTTTCCATCAGCGCGCAGGTGCCGCGCGCGGTATTTCGCGGGCACGATCACCAGACGCCGAATGCGCTGCTGAGACAGCAGCAACTTGACTGGTTTTTGGCCGATCAAAATACGGTCTCGGCTTTTTCCCGCAAGCAGAAATTCTTGCAGGAGCAGGACATTTCGATCATCATCATTAACTCATCACGGCTTTTTGAAAGTCCGCGATGGATTCCGAATGCGCCGTTCTTACAAGAGGTCTATCGGTCGGGAGAGCTTACGGTGTATCGGGTTGTAGCGTCATAGGATTTCCAATCGGTTTTGCATCCGATAATTCCTTGAGATTTTTGAGTTGGCCGATCGTCAGCGCTCCTCGGGTCCACTGATAGAGCCGAACGGATATGTTTCCTTCCGACGGGTCTAAAAACAGCGGCATGCCGAATTTTTTTCCCGATGTGAGGTCGGCCTGGGACAGGAGTGCGTAGCCAATCGGTACGGTAAATGTTCGGTTGCCCTGTGCGACGCGGAGAGAGTACTCGTTATTTGAATTTGCGTTCGGTAGGATCCCCTTCACGACGACCTGCCCGCCATTCGGATATATCCGGGTCAATTGAAGCAGCGGCCCTGCTTCAAGCGAAGGATCGTCGAGTGCGACGATCCGACTTTCCGGTTCCCCGCGTTCCCATACGGTCACCGAGCCGGAGGCAAAAATCAGTTTAAAATCGGCAAGAAGCGCATGCAGCCGCTGCGGGATGTCGGTTTTTTCATCTGCATAGCGTGCATGCTCATGAACATTGAGGATCAATTTATGAATATCCTGCCAGTCGATGGCCAGATACCGCGTATCGGGAGGAAGTGCATACTCACTCAAGGCAAATTGATTTTTCCCCAACGCGGCATACTGTATCGCATACAGATGCGAACGGGACGAGAGCGGTGTTAACAGTTCGAATGTTGCGGCAACCGCGGCATCGTCCGGAATCGCGGCAACCGCCGCTCGCTTTGCCGCAACCTGATTATCCGCGAACGCGGCGACCGTTGCAGGAACCAGAACGCCGTACGTTGCAGAGGCATACGCGCTCGCGAACAGGGCCAAGACGATGACGCTGGGCAGCGTGCGAAGCGGCCCG
>MHKK01000012.1:9194-14441 GCA_001818365.1 Candidatus Komeilibacteria bacterium RIFCSPHIGHO2_01_FULL_52_14 | reverse complement strand
TAGTCGGCAAGCCACAACTGTGCGAGGGGTGCTGCGAGCAGTAAATAATAGCGGCTCGGCAGGAACACCAAAAAAAAGAAAGGAAAGGTTATGCCCAGGATAAACTCGAGGTTCGAAAAAGTAAATTGATGGGCAAGTACTGCGATCGGATGCGTCAGAAAAGCGAGAAAAACATGGAACGTATCGGAACCCCCGAGCCACCCGTAATAGATTAGGAATTTATAGCTTCCCAGGGGAGAAACGGCTGCAATAGTCGTGAATGCGATAGAAGCCCACAGAACGGCAAGACCTGCCGGAAATAATTTCCAGAACCAGGAGCGTTTATCAAGGAATGCAAAAATTGAAAGAAAGAATACGACAAACAGGACGTCCTCGCGAGCGTTTAATGCCAGCAAAAGAAAGACCGTAAAAAAAATCGGTTTCCGTGAGAGGTATGCCCAGATCGCGCATAAGAGAAATACTATCGCAAACGGTATCATCGAAAATTCGAATGCATTCATGTTCTGAACGGTCGGATTCAAAAGCCAGAGGACTGCCGGTACGAGAGCAAGCCATGTTCTCTGTTTCGGTAGCAGCAGCCGCGCGATTGCATAGAGCACAAAAGCCGTTGCAGCGATCGCAATAGTTTGCAGGATAAGAAGCATCGGCGGAGCAGGCATGAGCGCATAGAGCGGCGCAAGCAGGAGGATCAAGGGGCTGAAATGATCGGTCAGATACGACGGCGGATGAATTGTCGCCGCGAACAGATCACCGTGGAGCGTATTGAAAAAAACCTGATTAAAAATCGCCAGGTCCAAATTGTCGTAGTAGAAACGAGAAAATTTCCAGAGCACGAGCGCAGAAAAAATCAGCACATACAGAGAGGCGGCCACGATGAGAACCGTACGAGGTTTGAGTATGTTATTGCGAGAGTATTTCATGAGCTACTGTATTGTAGCAGATGGGTCTTTATGTGAGATATTGACAAATTAATGATAACGCAGTATAATAAGATATTCAAAATCTCGTCCTTCGACAAGTTAAGAGCCATAAACCTCAACGTCACTTTTCCTAAGCCCATTTGGGGCAGGAGGATGCCATGCGTGCAGTTCGCGGTTTTCTCGTTCTGGCCATGATGGCCACTCTGTTCGGCACCGGTTGTGCCTACCATAGGACCATCCTACGGCAGCACGTCAACACGCCGCCGCCTCTGGTTGTGCCCATCCCGCCCATGGACCCCATCGAGGCCGACATGATGGAAGGCCCCCAAAACACTCCGAATCTGGCACCTACGCCGGGTATCCAGGGCCAGCAGCCCGCTCTGGCGCAGCCAGAAACCGTCAAACCGATCACCCCGATCTACCGGACTGCCGGCACCGAAGTGCTGTATCAGGGTCAGTACTATCAGACCTCGGAGATGTGGACCGTCGGGAAGATTTACAACCACTCGCCGTATGCTATCAGTGTACACATGCCCCCCGAGTTCGAGGTTTTTACGGACCGCTCGCATCCGCATTTCTACCGCGAGGTCGCTCCGTTCCGGAATGACCCCTCCAAGTGGGTGCATATGGATGTGCTGACGTTGAAGCCGGGCAGCTCCGAGAACTGGTGGATCAAGATCCCGACAGGCCGCTGGCGGCTGTCCTACGACTACTCGGTCGGCGCCAACGACCAACGCGGTGTGTTCACCATCACCTCGGACCTCAACCTCGTTGACCACACGTGTAACGGGGTCGTCCTTGACTGGTACCAGGAGGTCGGTGCCCACTTCTGCGACAGCGCAGCAAACTACACGCAGTAGCGCTCGCCGTCGGTTTGAATGGCTCTCACAGAAACAAAGGCCCCCGCGCTCTACGCACGGGGGCCTCATTTATTTTGAATTTGTTTAGCCCGTTGCGGTTGCCAGCCAATTCGTTATCGCATAGGCAAGAGAGTAGGCGATGAAGACGATCGTCAACCCGATCGCCGCATTGGAAAGACGCTTTTTTGCGGAATCGATTTTTTTCTCGTTGCCGCCCGAGAACATCCACTCGGCTCCGCCCCAGATGATGAGAACGATAAAAAACGTTCCCAAAAGTCCGAGAAGAATTTGGACCAGACGTCCAATTGATTCTTTGATCGGCGTCGGTTGACTTTTACCGTACACCTGTGTGCCGACCTCTCCTAAGCTTTCCAGCGGGTCAACCTGCGAGTATGCCGCGAACGGTGCGGCCCATAATACCAGAAAACCGTAGTTGATAATTTTTTTCATACTTATGCTCCGCCCTGCGTCGGTAAGCTTTGCGTTTGCTGGTTGGTAAGATTTTGAATGATAAAATACGTTACCGAGTAGCCGGTCATAACAATAACGAGCCCGATAACGGAAGCGGTCAAAACTTTTTTTGCCAAACTTATATGCTGCTCGTTGCCGCCGGATGTCATCCAACGTGTGCCGCCGTAAACGATGAGAATCAAGAAAATAACGCCGATAATTCCCAGAACGTTTCTCACCATGACCGCAACCACATATGTAATGGGCTGATTGATGACCCCTGTGCCGGATGCCGCGCTGTTCAAACTATCCATAGGGCTCTGGGCGAAGAGTGGTGCTGCGGCTAGCAACAAAAAAAGGGCTAATCCGGAAATGACGAGCGTTTTCTGTATTCGTTTAAGCCGCATGCGTGAGAGCTTACGCTTTAGCCCCGCCCCACGAAGGGGCGGGGCTATAGCCTAAACTATACGCTTATAGTTATTAGACAGCGGTCGTAATAGACGAGACAACGAAGTTCGCGATAGCATATGCAGCGAGGACGACAACCAATCCAACCACGCCTGCGCTGATGAGCTTCTTCGCTTCGCCGATCTTGTCTTCGTTACCTGCAGACGTCATCCACTTGAATCCGCCTGCCAGGATGATAATAATCGTGATAATTCCCAGGAAGCCGACGATAATTCGGATGATGTTCTGGATAGTAACCTTAACGTCCTGAGAGCTGAAACCTGCGAAGTTTGTCGGGAAGTCAATTGACACCTGAGCGTGTGCCGTTGAAGCCAACGCCAAAGGAGCCAAGTAAGCCAATTTGTAGGCCTTTGTTAGCAATTTTTTCATGTATTCACCCCCTTTCATTTTTTAGGATTATACATTTGAAAGAACTGGTCGTATTATACCATATTTTTGAAAAATAGCAATTCATGCCGAGAGGGCACCGAAGATGAAGCTCAGGATCGCGTAACTCGCAAAGATAATGACAAGTCCGATCGTCGCCCAGATGAGAGTATCTTTTCCTCTTTCGATACGGTTCGTGTTACCAGCTGAGGTCATCCAGAGCGTGCCGCCGTAGACAAACATGAAGAGGGTAATCGCGCCGACCACCCCGAGGATTGCCCTGACAATGGAGTTGACGAGTGACGGCAGATCGTCGGCATTAATCGGGTTGACGACGCTTACCGCCGCCTGCGTGTAAGCGGGTACGAGAACGAAGCAGAGCGCCACGGCACAGGTGACTGAGAAAAGCAGGGATGCTCGTTTTGGTCTGGCCATATGGTCAGTATATCTCATTATGGCTTATAACAACAAACAATGTTCGGTTCGCCCGAACAATAGCCAGTGATGCAATTGGCGGAGCTATTGTTCGCTGCCGTACAGTCATCGTACGTAATGCCGCAAAATTCAGGATCGGCGCATAACCATACGTGCTGGGTATCCTGCTCTGCCATTATCGTACATAAGCTCACGCATTTATTGTTGCGACAGGTTTGCTGTTGATTACAGGTTGCTCCGCCGCAGCTCGCCGGTGCAATCTGGTACTCCGGTTTCGTGCTCAACGCCTGCAAGGTAAAACTGATAAGGATCCAACTTCCCAAAATAAAAATCAGAGCGATGGTCGTTCCGATAAGGATGTCCTTTCCGCGCTCGACGCGGCCGGCATTGCCCGACGAAAAAATCATCCAGGACCCCCCGAGGATATACATGAGCAGGGCGAGGGCTCCGCTGGTAAAGGCAAGCCATCGGATGATGTTGTTCGCAAGTACGAGAATATGCTCCACTCCGCAGGTTCCATTCTCGACGCACTTCGTAAAACTGATGGGGCCAACCGTGCCGAGTCCGGTTTGTGTTCCGCCGCTCGTCGGTTCTTTTTCCAAGATCCCTTGCGCAAACAGCATGCGGCCGCCCGCAAGCGCAGAGACAAGGGTTGCGGAGAAAAGGGTAATGAAAATTATTTTTTTCATTCTCGTGGCGCTCGGTACGTTTGAGAGATCAGATCGGCGCCTGCTTCCAGGTAAGGAACTGCGGATTCACCGTTCCGATTTGCCTGATCGACATTGTCGATGATCTGGAGAAAATTTTTCTGCGCCGAATCATAGTCATAGCCGTGGTACCAACTCTGTGCATTGAGCAGATTTTGAGCAAAAGGTCCCAATCGATCGTCTTTCATTTGTTCGCTCACCAATGCTTTTAAGGCGGTTGTTCGCGGCTGTTCTCCACCCGATAGAAACGTTCTGGCGGAGTTCGCCTGTGTACTCTCCATAATAAACTGCCACGCGAGTTCCGCCTTTGTTCTTTCCTGCTCGGAAGCGTTTTTCGGCGGCTTGGCGACAACCATGATCCAGTAGGAGGAGTAGGAAGGAACCAAGGTTACGTTTTCCGGCTTGAACATCGGAATGATGTCGAAATTAAGCTTGGGGTTGACCCTCTGAATCATCTGCTTGTGATACGAATACCCTATGAAATAGGCAAGCCGCCCCGAAGTGAACATGTCGACCGCATTCGGAAGGTCTTTTGTCCACGAGTAGTTCGACAGCCCTTTTTGGGCGAAGCTTAGGAAAAAATTCAACGCATTCAAGCTTTCCTGATTTTTTGCGAATAACGGACCTGAATCATCCCCTATCGTGATGCCCACTTGAAGCATAAGGGCACTCACGATATCGAGTACCGAAGGTATGTTATTCGTCGTACCGAGCGCAATGGCGGATTGAACGATGGCATCTTTATCATCGGCTCGGGAGAGAACCGCGGCTTGAGCGAGTAGTTCGTTCCAGTTGGTTGCGGGGAGCGGTATGTTATTGGCCTTCAGAAGATCCTTGTTGTAATAGACCGAAAGCGTATCGACGGAGAGCGGCAAACCGTAAATTCTTCCGTTGATGATAACGTCGTTGCCGACAACGTCAAGAAACGTGTTCTGAACTTGTTTGGGAGTATAGCCGTTATAGGTGCGTACCTCGTCGATCGTTTCTTTCTTGATGGTACCTTGCTGAAATTGTACCGGTGCTTTCATGGTCGAAGGCATC
>MHKK01000012.1:0-9186 GCA_001818365.1 Candidatus Komeilibacteria bacterium RIFCSPHIGHO2_01_FULL_52_14 | reverse complement strand
GAATTTTAAATATTCCCGTATGCGGGTACTGGGTATGAAAAAAATATCCGGGCCCAGGCCCTGCGCCCATGCCTCGAGCATTTTTTGTTTATACTCGTTGTTGTTGAACTTATGATATTCAACGGAAATTTTTGGATGCTGTTGCCTGTAGGCCCCGGTGACCCGCTGCATATCTCCCGATTCCTCGACAACGCCCCAGAGCTGCAGGGTAGTCGCCGGGTACGATTTGGCGCCCCCCCGATTTTTGCACCCTAAGCCGCTGACCAGCAGAAAGAGGACGATGAAGCTGCCAATGAGAATGCTGCGGCGCATAATTATCGGTATTTTTTTAATAGCTGTTTCAATCCGGTGCGGATTTCTTCATGCTGCAAGCCGAAGTGAAGCGTGGCTCGGATAAAGTTCAGTTTGTCCCCGGTATCGAGCCAGGTCCCTTCAAGTATTTTGCCATAGATCGCGTGTTTTCGCGAGAGCATCTTTGAAAATGCGTCGATGAGGCGGATCTCGCCGCCGGACGCATGAGATAGTGTGGCAAGTTCCTTGAAAACATCCGGCGTTATGACGTATTTTCCGACGGCGGCAAGATTCGAAGGTGCTTTCGACGCTTTCGGTTTCTCGATAAGCTGCGTGACGCGCACCATGCCGCGCGCATGTCTGGCTCCGCCGATAATGCCGAATTTTGATATCTGATTGCGCGGAACGCGCGACAATCCGATGACGCTCGAACCGCACTCATAAAACGCATCGATGAGCTGACGGGCCGCCGGCACCGCACTGTCATAGAGACAATCGCCGAACATGACAAGTACCGGCTCATTGCCTATCAGGTGCCGGGCTTGCAGGAGCGCATGGCCGTCACCGAGCGGTCGGGATTGACGGACATAGGCAAAACGCGCGAGCGATGGAATCTTACGCACCGCATGCAACAGATCGCGTTTGTTCCGCTCAACCAAGGTGTCCTCGAGCTCATAGCTGATGTCAAAATGATCTTCGATCGCGCGCTTGCCGCGGCCGGTGACGAAGATGATATCGGTGATGCCCGAGGCCACCGCTTCCTCCACGAGATATTGCACGACCGGCTTGTCGACGATCGGCAACATCTCCTTCGGTGTCGCTTTGGTTGCGGGCAGAAAGCGGGTACCCAAGCCCGCAACCGGAATAATGGCTTTCTTGATTTTAAGCATTGCAATCCACCTGTGTTATACCATAAACGGAGTGTTTTGTATATTTTCGGAACGACGATTAAAGTTCCCGAAAAGCGGTATTTTTCTGCTTTATCCCGTGAGAACAGGAATCGACGGACTGCTTGACAGCACGGTGTCGATACGTTAGGATGAGCGACGCTTCGCCTGCAGAGAAGTCCACACCGAAACACAAGAGAAATTATTCTTTTCGCCCGGCACGGAACTGATGCATGCGAAGAGACAGAATATATTTTATACAACAATGCTTACGATACGCTTTGCTCGCATCGGTACCCGGAAGAAACCATTCTTCCGTATTATTATTTCCGAAAAAAGCAAAGATACCCAGGGGCAGTATTTGGAACTTTTGGGTCATTACAATCCACGGACAAAAGAAGTGACTCTCAAGACCGATCGGATTACCTATTGGCTCGGGCTAGGCGCAACCGCTTCGAACAGCGTGTATAATCTTTTGGTGAATCAGAAGATCGTGCATGCGGATAAAAAACGGCGTTCGGTACACATCAGCAAAAAGCGCGCGGCAAAACTCGAAGAAGCAAAAAAAGCGGCCGCTCCGGAAGCACCCGCACAGGTAGTCGAAGCTCCGGCACAACCGGAAAAGGATGCCGTTGAGGCAAAACAACCGCCCGAGGGCAAGCCATCCGAGCCGGCGAATTGACATTTTTGAAATAGTATTGTAGTATCGCAGCCAAGTGCATCCTGTCGTCTTTAAAGGTCAGATGATCGGTGCACCGGTACTTTACAAGAGCATATAATCAACTAACCTTACGAAAGCAATGGCTGAACTAGATCAAGAGTTTCTCGAGTACGTCGTCAAGAAACTCGTCGACAACCCTGACGACGTCAGTGTTGAGCGGACGATTGACGAGATGGGTGTCCTGTTAATCCTCAAGGTCAGCCCGAAGGATATGGGACAGATTATCGGTCGAGAAGGCCAGACGGCGAGAAGTCTCCGTACGCTCTTGCGCGTCATCGGCGCCAAGAACAATGCGCGTGTCAACCTCAAGATTTACGAACCGGAAGGCACACGCAAGCCGGATCGTGGCGGAAGACGTGAGGAACGCGACATGGGTTCAAAAGTTGATGAAGCGGTCGCTGACCTGAAACTGTAATCATCGTAATAAATTTTCAAAGCCCAGCACCACTTTTGTTCCTGATAGCTATGTGAGCATAGCGAAACCGCACTCGCGTAGGTATCTGCGAGAGCCGGAATCAGAACAAAAAGTGGTGCTGGGTTTTTTGTTGTTTCTCATGACAGTGAAGCCGCAACGTGTTAGGATAGGAATGCTATGCAGTTCGATATTTTAAGTTTATTCCCGGCGGCACTGGAAGGATATTATCAGAGTTCCATTCTCGGCCGTGCGCAGAAGCAGAAACTGATTCGCATCCGCAATTTTGATCTGCGTGACTGGGCCCGAAATAAACACCGGCGGGTGGATGATACGCCGTACGGCGGCGGCCCAGGCATGGTAATTCGCGTCGATGTCGTACACCGTGCACTGACGGGTATCTATACAAAAAAAAACAAGAAAACGCGCGTCGTCCTTTTGACGCCGCGCGGCAAGACATTCGATCAGCGTGCTGCCCGACGACTTTTGGTCTATGAGCGGGTCATCCTGATCGCTGGACGGTATGAGGCGATTGACGGCCGTGTCGATGCGTATGTGGATGAAAAAATCTCGATCGGGGATTTTGTCCTGACCGGAGGGGAGCTTGCGGCTGCATGCGTGATCGATGCGGTTTCGCGCCTCATCCCCGGCGTTCTCGGCAAGGAAGAGTCGATGCGGGAAGAATCGTTCGATTCATTTACGAAACACGGGACAACCGTCGAATACCCGCAATATACGAAGCCTGAAAATTTTCGCGGTGCCCGTGTTCCTTCCGTATTGCTTTCGGGGCATCATCAAAAAATAAAGGACTGGCGTACCAAGCACAGAAAACGGAAAGCAATCGGCTAGTTTCGGAGTTTTGCATATCTGTATATAATGGAATAAGGTCACCCAAAGGGTGATCGCCCTCTGGGCGAAATGATGAATTAGGAATTATGAATAGGGCGCAGTATTCCTCAGATTCCTTATTGTAAATTCTTTTTTCTTATTCTTAATTCCGTATTCCAATGTTATATCTCGGCGCCGATCACAACGGGTACTGGCTGAAAGAGGAGATCAAGGAGTATCTTGCAAAACACAAGATACCGTTCCGTGATGCAGGCGCCGCGAAGCACGACAAGAACGACGATTATCCGTTGTATGCTCTGAAGGTCGCCCGCCGGGTGAAAGAGGGGGATTTGGGAATATTGCTTTGCGGCTCGGGAAACGGCATGGCGATCGTCGCCAATAAACTGCGCGGGATCCGCGCAGCTCTGGCTCCGTCGGTTTTTTCCGCGCGAAAGGCCCGTGAGGACGACCATGCAAACGTCCTGGTCTTATCCGCCTGGGAGACGAACGTCGAAAAAGCGCGCCGGATCGTTGCCACGTGGTTGTCAACGAGACCGTCGAAGGCAGCACGCCACCTGCGGCGCATCCGCGCGATCGGGAGGATGGGGCGATGACCTACGTGGTGCCCACTATTTTGGTCAAGAACGAACATGAATTTCGGCGACGCGTTGCGGCCATCGGTACCTATTTCAATCGGGCGCAGATCGATGTCCTGGACAATACGTTCGTTCCGGCCGAAAGTTTCCGTGACGTTCGAGCGATCGAATATATTCGCGGCGATCTGCAGTATGAAATCGACCTGATGACGCGAATCGACGGCTATGATCTTGCGCAATGGAACAAGCCGTGGGTCGATAAGATCATTATTCACGTCGAAGCAACGGCGCAGGCCGATGCCGTCTTAAAGCAAATCCGGGCATGGGGGAAGCGAGCGTTTCTCTCGGTGAATCCCGATACCAGTTTTACTGCGATGGAACGCTATCTCCCGAATGCGGACGGTGTGCTCTTTATGACGGTAAAGCCGGGGCGTTCCGGTAATCTGTTTCAGCCGCAGGTCCTTGATGCGATCCAGGCGTTCAGAAAAAAACACCCGACCGTTGAAATCGAAGTTGACGGCGGTGTCACGCTTGAAACGATGCAATCGCTTTTGTCGGTCGGTGTCAACGGATTTGCCGTTGGCAGCTTTTTGGACAATGAAAAGATGGAAGAACATGCACTCGAACTCGTTGCCGCAATCGAACAATTTGAGCAAAAGAACCAGCAGCGGAAGCGCTAGCCCGTTGCTCCGCGTCGTGCGCTTTTTTTCCGAAGCCCGCTCTTTCGTGTGGATGTTTGCCGTATGCATTGTAGCGGCATTGTTGCGTTTATACGTAATGGCACATCTCGGCCCGATGCTCGACGAGCTCAAGCTTATCCAGGAGATCATCGATTTACGCGGACCATTGGTACCGGTGCACTTTTACGGGTTTGGGTGGGGAGAAAATACCCTTCTGGCCTTTCTTGCCTGGCCATTTATGCGTTTTTTGCATGCCGGGGGGCTGGCGACCATACGCGGTCTCGTGTTTACCGCGAACATGGTGAGCATCATCTTGTTGTATCGCGTTACGCTGCTTTTTTTCCATCGTCGCGTGGCTCTTGTCACGACGGTCTTTTCGGCACTATGGCCATGGAGTATTTTGGTGGGGAGCGTCGGGTTTAACGTCTTTATCCTCCAGCCCTTCGTGCTCGGCGCAATTCTGCTTTTATATCGCTATGTCAGAACAAGACGAACGATGCTCCTGTATGGAGCCGCTGCGATGCTTGCAATTACCGCTTACGGATATGAGCTGATGCTCGTGTGGGTTCCGATACTTGCCATACTCTGGTATTTTTGCAACCGAAAGCACGTTCGTCTGAGCGCGCTTGTCGGTCCTGCATTTCTTGGAGTAGTTATTGCGTTTCCGATCGCTCTTTTTCATCTGCAGGCCCACTTAAATTATTATTTTGTCGACCACCTGTTTTTTTTCTCGTATCCTCATTTGCGAGCCACGCGATATGACGGTATCGCTATCACCGGCATTTATGGCGGTGCGTCGCTGATCGGACACTACCTCTTTAATTATTTTGCACACTTTGTTTTTATTTTTCTTGCGTTTTCTCCGCTCTATTATTACGCTTCTCATGACGTATTTGTCGCGGTGCTGAACAGCGGAGCTTTTTTTATAACCGACCCGCTGTTTTATTTACTTGCACCGCAAAACGGTTTGTATTTCAGTTCGCTCTCGTCCCTGTGGGATCCGTTCCTGATCCTGTTTGCGCTGTATCTGCTGACCATTAAAAAGACGGTTTTTCAAAACCGAATGTTTTTCTTCGGCTGGTTTTTGCTGTATCCGCTGATTCCGAGTTTCGTTAACGGTGACTATGTCGGTTATAATCTTACGCGTGATATTATCGGCCTGCCGGTGTTGCTGATGCTCTCGGCTTTTGGGGCTGTTTCTTTGCTGGAAAAGGCCCAACAGGAGTTTAAGGAGTATCGGGAGCGAAAAGCAGCGCAGGCTCTGTTGGCTCAGGTACGGCGGGGTTGATCCCCCACCAGGGCGCTGGTGGGGGATTGACAACGCTTTTAAAATACCTTACACTACTGACCGCACCGTTACCCTTTAACAAGTAAAGAAATCATCGCATACAACACCGTTTCAGAGTGAAGAGGCAGTTGTTTGCAGCAGTACTACATCGATCACGCATTACTTTTTGGATCGAGTACGCTGTTTTTTAATGGTTACGGGGTACGCGGTCGTACATTTACATTGTTCGTCAACCAAGGTCAACATATAGAAAGTGACAGGTTTCGTGTGCTCGCAGACCTCCGGTCTGCAGAGCGCTGTCGATTCCAAATTATAACGTTCGAGCGTTCGCGCTCGAATGAGTTGTATGCATCTCGCATACATACTGAGAGTTTTCGCCCAAAGGGCGACCACCCTCTGGGTGGGATCCTTTGGAAGTACGATGCATTGCGTAAGCATTTTGTATCGCACTTGAAAACTTTCATACTGAGAGTTTGATCCTGGCTCAGGATGAACGCTGGCGGCATGTCTAAGGCATGCAAGTCGAAGGGTTGTAGCAATACAGCCCTGGCAGACGGGTGCGTAACACATTGGTAATTCACCTCTATCTCGGGCATAACCCGGAGAAATCTGGGACAATTCCCGATGGTCATGCGGGGTCGCAAGACATTCGCATGTAAAGATTTATCGGATGGAGAGAAGCCTATGGCCCATCAGCTTGTTGGCGGGGTAATGGCCCACCAAGGCGATGACGGGTAGCGGGTGTGAGAGCACGACCCGCCTCACTGGGACTGAGACACTGCCCAGACTCCTACGGGAGGCTGCAGTCGAGAATCTTCCTCAATGGCCGAAAGGCTGAAGGAGCAATGCCGCGTGATCGAAGAAGCCCCTCGGGGTGTAAAGATCTTTTATTAGGGACGAATTCGTGACGGTACCTAATGAATAAGCCACTGCTAACTTCGTGCCAGCAGCAGCGGTAATACGAAGGTGGCAAGCGTTATCCGGATTGATTGGGCGTAAAGCGTCCGCAGACTGTTCGGCGCGTCTTCTGTCAAATCCAGAAGCTTAACTTCTGGGCTGCAGGGGAAACGGCCGTTCTTGAGGCTGGAAGAGGCACGCGGAATTATCGGTGTAGCGGTAAAATGCGTTAATATCGATAAGAACACCAAAAGCGAAGGCAGCGTGCTGGTACAGTCCTGACGTTAAGGGACGAAAGCGTGGGGAGCGAATGGGATTAGATACCCCAGTAGTCCACGCTGTAAACGATGGGTACTAAGCATTGGGAGTATCGACCCTCTCAGTGCTGTCTAACTAAGCTAACGCCTTAAGTACCCCGCCTGGGAAGTACGGTCGCAAGACTAAAACTCAAAGGAATTGACGGGAACCCGCACAAGCGGTGGAGCATGTGGTTTAATTCGACGGTAAGCGAGGAACCTTACCAAGGCTTGACATCCCTGGAAGTCCGAAGAAATTCGGATGTGCCGCAAGGAACCAGGAGACAGGTGTTGCATGGTTGTCGTCAGCTCGTGTCGTGAGATGTTGGGTTAAGTCCTCTAACGAGCGCAACCCTCGTTCCGTGTTAGATATTCACGGGATACTGCCTGGGTTTAACCAGGAGGAAGGTGGGGATGACGTCAAATCAGCATGGCCCTTACGCCTTGGGCTACACACGTGCTACAATGGCCAGGTACAATGGGTCGCTAAGCAGTAATGCGGAGCTAATCCCATCAAAACTGGCCCCAGTTCGGATTGAGGTCTGCAATTCGACCTCATGAAGCCGGAATCGCTAGTAACCGCGCATCAGCCATGGTGCGGTGAATACGTTCTCGGGTTTTGTACACACCGCCCGTCACACCAAGAGAGTCGGTAGTACCCGAAAGCTGACGTATGTCGGAATAAGGTAAGACCGATGATAGGGGTGAAGTCGTAACAAGGCATCCGTAGCGGAAGCTGTGGATGGATCACCTCCTTTCTAAGGAGATGAAAAAATCACTCTGAAGGAAGGGAGAGGGGCAACGATTGAAAAATCTGAGTCTCGTCCAGCACCACTTTTGTGCCTGATTTCGGTCGGCGCATACGCGCCGAGCGCGAAACCGAGCGTACCTATAATCATAGATACACTCGTTCATTGGACGCAAAAGTGGTGCTGGGTCAACCTCCTTTCTAAGGAGATGAAATTAGTTCGTTGCCGCCTCACGCGGCGCGAACAGTAGGTCGAGTATCGTGCTTGACTGCATGATACTGTCGAGAGCGCTTTGCACCTGAAACCTGGCACTTTCTAGTTGTTGACCATTCCCTGCCTGCCGGCAGGCAGGCCTCCCGGGTGTGCGTGCAGCAACAAGATCTTTTGATTATAAAACGAAAAACTCTCTGTTATATATGATAGAGAGTTTTTCGTTTTATAATCATCCCGAGCCCCGTACTAGAACTTCGTTCAGTACGGGGTAAACTCCGGCGAGGGATCCCATTGAGATAGAAATAATTTTCTTCCGCTACCAGCCCCACGCAATACCCGCCCGCCGCAGCCTTGGAGGTGGAGGGTACGATGTAGGGTCTTTTCGTTTTGGATTGAATCTGTTGACAGCAGTAAGTTTTGTGAGTAAGTTAAAAGGCCTTATTGAGGAGGAGAGAAATGTTCATTCCGACCGAAGAAGCTTTCCAGGCAGCACAGGCCTCACCGATGTGGGTTTTTGCAGCTGCTGTATGGTTTGTATTAATTCTGGCTTTCTTCTTGGGCGAATGCCTGCCTGCGAAAGTCAGCAAGGAGCCCTAGATGGGTTTCAAGCATGAGCCGCTCGCTGTCGAGCGGCTCCGTTTATATATAGAAATCTCGGATTACAGATTAAGGAAGAGAGGCTTTTTCGCTTTTATGCGCTAGGGCTTATTGAGACAGTGTCGTGGTGGCGAGCTGTTGAGCAGTGGCTGGCTGGGTTTTTGCGGCCTCTTCAGCCGTTAGTTCATCAGCCGGGGTCACCATAGGCAGGACGTTCGGTGCGGTATTCTGCTGTTGTTTGCTGCTCTCATAGGTTCTGTTTAAAAGTCGTGCGCAGCCGACCGTAAGCAGGACGACCAGCGCAAGCGAAACATACGAAACTTTTTTACTGACCATAGGGTTGTTCAGTATACTACGTTTTTCCGAAACGTTCAAAAGTTTCTATATTTTTTGATCCACCACCGTTTGATTGGCGGGATTGTTTGTGTCGAAAGATAAAAACCGAGCGCAGGTATGAGCGCGCTCAGTAAGTATTTTTCAATGCCTATGGAATGCAGGACCAGCCCGGCAATGATGTAGGTAATGATTGTTATGGTGATAACGCGAAAAAGGCTGGTTTCCCATGCTTTATCCGTCTCCACACGTGCATTGCGATCCTTGATCTGCCGTACTTCTTCTTCAAGCTTTGAAATGAGGTCGTTCACGGGTTAAGTATAACATGCTTTCTTTTGGAGCCATTGATTTATCTAAACCTTTCTGTTATTATCAGCCCCGTTCCCATAAATTACGGG
>MHKK01000011.1:33565-43923 GCA_001818365.1 Candidatus Komeilibacteria bacterium RIFCSPHIGHO2_01_FULL_52_14 | reverse complement strand
GCTCTCTATGAAACCCGGTTCGGATCTGATCCAGAAAACCGTCGTACTTGTAAAACCCGACGGAGTACAGCGCGGCATCGTCGGTGAAGTCATTTCCCGTTTTGAGCGCGCCGGTTTGAAGATTGTTGCAATGAAGATGATCTGGGTCGGTAAGGACCACGTGACCAAACATTATCCGGAGTCACGCACGGAACTCATGAAGGCGATCGGCACCAAAACACTCGAAGCATACGAAAAATACGGTAAGGACGCCAAGGAAGAATTAGGTACGATGGATCCGGTTGAGATCGGCAAGATGGTCAACAAGTGGAACGTCGACTTTCTGAGTTCAGGCCCGGTGGTTGCGATGCTTCTTGAGGGAGCGCATGCAATCGAAGGTGTCAGGATGATCGTCGGTCATACGTTGCCGTTGCTGGCGAACCCCGGGACCATCCGCGGTGACTACTCCATCGACTCGCCTGCGCTTGCAAATACCCGCAAGCGCCCGCTGCGGAACATCGTTCATGCGTCCGGTAATCCGGAAGAGGCGAAATACGAAGAAGAACTTTGGTTTCACGCGAAGGAAATCTTTGACTATCCTCGCGCTGACGAGGGTGTGATGTTCGGGTAGGGATCAAACCTCGCACACTTGACGGGATTATTGACATACGAAGTACAGGGGTTATACTGAAGATAGCTCTATTCTTTGAGATATAAATTCGCTCTACAGCAACGTGCTTTGGGATCCTTATATCGGCGGTGAAAGTATTTCGCCATCTGCGGGAACCCACCTGAAAATCAGGGGCACATTTATAGCGACAAGGATAGGGCCGATCCCGTAACCAACACGGGATGATCACAAGACTTGGTCATGCGTCTGTGCATATCGATATACGTATCGGTTTTAGAGGCATAGCCCTTGACTCGGTCTTCGTGTATACTCGTTATTGGCAGCTCCCCCGAAGGGAGTTTTTTTGATATACTGAATCCATGAGGTCCGTCTCACTGGTGCCTGGGGTTGTTGCGGCGGCGAGCTCTCTTGTTGTTTTCTATACCGTGCCGGGGATATCGGTGTCATCGCCCTATCAGGCACTCATGCTTGCGGTCCTGCTCGGACTTGCGAACGGCATCATCCCCTTTGTTGCAGCCGCATTGGGAAACGCACGAACCGTCTTGGGAACCGTGCTGTTCGCACTCGGCGTGAACTGTTTCCTGTTGTATGTTATTCATCGGTATCCGTTCGGGCTGCAGGCCGACTCTCTTTTTTCACTGATGGTGGCGGGGAGCATCATCGGGATAATCGGGTTTATGAGTACGCTGAGCATTCGTTCGTAATACTATGACCTTACACTACTATCGTCTCATTATGGACAGCATGAAGCTTTTCATGCTGAACATTTTTATGTACCTACTGCTTCTCGAGGCCTACCTGTTTCTGTACCTGCTGCAGCAGCGATACGGCGTTGAGCTTCCGTTTATTACGCTGTTCTTGGGCGGCGTGTTTACTTTTTTTGCGGTTACGGTCTGGTTCAACGCTGCTCAGGTATGGCATGCCGCGCTGAAGACCGGACATCGCGTTCTGATGCGTGCGATTATTTCTGAGCTGCCGATAGCACTGCTGCTGCTGATCATCTTCATGATACGTTTGGATATGGGCCCACAATCGATGTCATGGGACTCACAGACCTTGTTTATTCTTTTTACCGGGTATCTATTTTTGTTCCCTCTGGTTATGTCCATGACAAAATCGCACATCAAAAAGCTTGCCGAGCTTTGACGAATAACAAAAACGGGGCACACAGGTGCCCCGTTTTTTGATATGCGGAGGTTAGAGTGCTTTCTCGCGCTTCAACGTCTTCAGGCATGACGTGCAGACCATCTGTCGTATGCCGTCAACGGCGCGTCGCTGCAAATTCAACATCATCCGACGCTTTGTCGCGCGATTGGAGTGGCTGCGCAGATTCGCCGTTTTGGGAGTGCGTTCGCAGATTGAGCAGGTTTTAGCCATTGTTTCGGTAGTGCGGTTAGAACGATTATTGTATACTTGATAGGCGTTGTTTCGTACCCGCAGTACTATAGACGAAATGAGCGCCATTGTCAATGTATGCTATTTGATCTTCTGTCATCCGGACCCATTGTTGCGCTCGCTTTTGTCGCGGCGCTCGCTCTTGGAATCTCAATCCATGAGTTTTCGCATGCGCTGGCGGCGTACCTGCAGGGTGACATGACCGCCCGTGATGCCGGCCGGCTGACTCTGAATCCGCTCGCACATCTGGATCCGGTCGGGAGCATTATGCTCCTTCTTGCGGGATTCGGATGGGGTAAGCCGACGCCGTATAATCCGTATAATTTGCGCTTTCGCCGCTTCGGTCCGCTTTTGGTTGCGCTTGCGGGTCCCGTTTCGAACGCCATTGGCGGGGCGCTTTCATTGACCTCGGCTGCCCTTCTGCTCCCCGTGCTTGGGGAGGACAATGTGCTTATCATCTTTCTTTCGACGTTATTTTTCGTGAATGTGATGCTTATGCTTTTTAATTTACTACCCTTGCCGCCGTTGGACGGTTCCCAGATATTATTTACACTGTTGCCGGACCGCTTTCACGCTTTTAAGGTTGCTCTTGCCCGAAACGGGCCCTGGCTGCTGCTTGGGTTCATTATCCTCGATAATGTTGCCGGATTGCATCTTTTTGGCTCCGTATACAATTTCTTCCTGAACCTCTTGGACAGGTTCATTGGGCTCTAAGGCCGCAGTTCTTGACCTTACCGCTCGTTCGTGCTATCCTAGCGGCACGATAAATCCTTAGTGTGTAAGGATTTCTCATTAATATGAGGTATCCTTTTTAGTTTCTATGCCCCGTATATCAATCCCACATGATAAACGAGGCGTAGCTAACCGATCGAGAATGTCAGCGAAGTATACTATAACTATTAACATATATATCCCTGCGCAGCGGTAGCTGCGGTGTGGGATTGTATTACGGGGTATGCCATCAATCAATCAACTGTTGAAAGGTTCCCGAAAGCAGGCGAAGGTAAAATCCAAAGCCCCGGCTTTGCAGACGACCTTGAATACACTGCACCGCAGACGGACCCATTTACCGAAAGGAAGCCCGTTTAAGCGTGGCGTGTGCGTAAAAGTGACGACCATGACCCCGAAGAAACCGAACTCGGCGCTCCGGAAGATCGCACGCGTACGTCTCTCGAACGGCGTTGAAATCACCGCGTATATTCCGGGCATCGGTCATAATTTGCAGGAACACTCCATTGTTCTCGTGCGTGGCGGCCGTGTGAAAGATTTGCCCGGCGTTCGCTATCATATCGTCCGAGGCGTCTATGATGCCCAGGGCGTTGCGAACCGCAAACAAGGCAGAAGCTTGTACGGCGCAAAGCGCGAGAAAGTGAAAGCATCATAACTCTATGCGTAGCAAGCAAGCACCACATCGTTCCGTGAAGCCGGATCCCAAGTTCGGCCGAGTTGATATAGCGAAGCTGATCAACCGGATCATGCGGAACGGAAAAAAAACGGTAGCGCAGAAAATCGTTTACAATGCTTTTAAGCACGTGTCGAATGTCACGAAGCAGGATCCGATCGATATCTTCGAGAAAGCGATGCAGAATTTGACCCCGAACATCGAGGTCAAAGGGCGCCGTGTCGGCGGAGCGAACTACCAGGTGCCGGTTATCGTTATGGGTGAACGCAAGAATATTTTAGCGCACCGATGGCTTCTGGACGCCGCCCGTTCCCGCAAAGGGAAGCCGATGTTCCTGAAGCTCGCGGATGAGCTGCTCGCAGCGTCCAAAGGAGAAGGTGATGCGATGAAAAAGCGAGATGATGTTCAGCGCATGGCCGAAGCCAATCGCGCGTTCGCGCATTTTGCATAGACCTTGACCGCACATGCCCCGCCAATACCCGTTAGAACAAACGAGAAATATCGGCATCATCGCACACATTGACGCCGGTAAAACGACCGTTACCGAACGGATTCTTTTTTATACGGGGAAAAAACATAAGATCGGCGAGGTGCACGAAGGCGAGGCCGAGATGGACTGGATGGAACAGGAGCGCGAGCGCGGTATCACGATAACCTCGGCGGCGACGACGTGTTTTTGGGACATGCCCGACTGGCTCGGAGGCGGTAAATGCCGCATTAACATCATTGACACGCCCGGTCACGTCGATTTTACCGCAGAGGTTGAGCGCAGTTTACGCGTTCTTGACGGCGGCGTCACCGTGTTCGACGGTGTCGCTGGCGTGGAGCCGCAATCGGAAACCGTCTGGCGACAGGCGGATAAGTATACCGTTCCCCGTATTGCGTTCATCAATAAAATGGATCGCATCGGAGCCGATTTTTATGCTGATTTGAAATCGATCCACGAGCGTCTGACAAAAAACGCGCATCCAATACAATTACCCATCGGCGCCTCGGAGACCTTCAAGGGTATGATTGACCTGTTTACTCAGAAAGCTATCTATTTCCTCGACGACGAGGGAAAAAAATTCGAAGAGCGCGACGTTCCGGAGGATATGCGGGCGCTTGTCAAAGAGTACCGCGAAAAACTCGTTGAAGCCGTCGCGACGCATGATGAAGTTCTGACGACGATGTATCTTGAAGCAAAAGAGATATCCATTGCCGACCTCAAGCGCGTTATGCGGAAAGCGACCATCGCAAACGAATTTGTTCCGGTTCTGTGCGGCTCGGCCCTGAAGAACAAAGGTGTGCAGCAATTGCTCGACGCAGTCGCCGCCTACTTGCCGTCTCCCGTTGATGTGCCCGATATCGAAGGAACCGATGTGCGAGATTCCGAGACAAAAATGACGCGCAAGCTCTCCGATGACGAACCGCTTGCCGCGCTGGCCTTTAAAGTAGCCACCGATCCGTACGTGGGACGTTTGACATTTGTTCGCGTCTACTCGGGGAAACTTGAGTCAGGGTCCTACGTGTACAACAGTTCGCGCGACCGCAAGGAGCGCGTGGCGCGCATTCTCCTGATGCACGCGAACCATCGAGAGGACATTACGGAGGCCTACGCCGGAGACATCGTCGCCGTCGTCGGTCTGAAAGATACCTTTACGGGTCACACGTTATGCGACGAAGATCACCGTATCTTACTCGAGTCCATTACTTTTCCAGAGCCGGTTATCCGTGTTGCGATCGAGCCGAAGACGAAACAGGATCAGGAGCGCATGGGTATGGCGCTTTCGAAGCTCGCCGAAGAAGACCCCACCTTTCGGGTTTCGACCGATGACGAGACGCTGCAAACCATTATCGCGGGCATGGGAGAGTTGCATCTGGAAATTATCGTGGAACGCATGAAGCGCGAATTTAAAGTTGAAGCAAACGTCGGTGCACCGCAGGTTGCCTACAAAGAGACCATCACCGCTGAAGCGGAGGCGGAGGGCAAGTACATCAAGCAGTCCGGCGGCAGAGGACAGTATGGTCACTGCTGGCTCCGCGTGCGTCCGCGTGAACGAGGCAAGGGCTATGAATTTATTGACGAGATCAAGGGCGGCTCGATTCCAAAAGAATATATCGGACCGATCGAGAAAGGCGTGCGAGAGGCGATGAATAACGGTGTGCTCGCCGGCTACCCGGTTGTGGACGTTGAGGCAGAGGTGTATGATGGATCATTCCACGAGGTTGACTCGTCGGAAGCCGCTTTCAAGATCGCCGGTTCGATGGCGTTCCGTGAAGCGTTCAAGCGGGGGAAGCCGGTGCTTCTTGAACCAATCATGAAAGTCGAGGTCGTGACCCCCGAGAGCTACATGGGTGACGTTATCGGCGACATCAATTCGAAGCGCGGGCAAGTGAACGATATGACGGATCGAATGGGAGTAAAGGTTGTGCATGCGCGGATACCGCTCTCCGAGCTCTTCGGGTATGCAACGACTCTCCGCGGCATGACGCAGGGGAGAGCAAGCTACAACATGGAACTTTCGCATTATCAGAGCGTACCGCATACTATTGCGGAGCAAATCATAGCAGGCACGAAAAAATAACTTGAGCATATGGCGGCTTTCGCCGATAAACTCGAGGAGGTCTTGGGGCTCATTGCGGAGACCGGTGACCGCTGCATTGTCGTCAGCGAAACCCACGGTCCGTACATGATCATGACACTCGATCAGTACCGGGCTCTTCTGTCGGCTGCAGCCGCGCGCCAGGAGCTCTCGCAATTGTCCGAAACCGACCTTTTGGAGCGTATTAACCGTGAAATAGCCGATTGGCGCGAAGCCCAGGAGTCGGATTTTACCGACTATGACGTTGCGCAATTCCGCCTTCAAAAGAAGCCGAGGCAAGAGCCGCGACAGGCAGCCGTGACGCAACCAAAAGTGCGGCAAGCACCGGAAAATATGGAGAAAATCCTTAACCCCCTGGGTAAAACTCAAGGGATAGACCCGCGGATGCAGCTTCCGGTCGTCGATGAAGAGCCCTCCCATGAATATCATTTGGAACCGCTTGAGTAGTTATTTTGCTAATGATAGCCATTTTTTCTCGATGCAATCTGTTCCGCCGAAACCCTTGCAAAAGAAAAGAAATGTGCTATAATCGCTATGCTTAATTTTTGCCCGAAGGGGCAAAATAGCTTAACTAACTTATAAAATAATCATTTAATTCCAGAGCAACTGGTTTACAAATGCCTCGTATGCACGTCGGCGGAGGCAGTTGCTGGTAAAAGGATATAGCTTATGGCAGACATGTTTGACCGATCGAAACCGCACATCAACATCGGCACTATCGGCCACGTTGACCACGGTAAGACAACCTTGACCGCAGCGATCCTGCAGGTACTCCGGGCAGGGGGAAACAAGGCCCAGGATAAAAACGTCGATCAAATCGACGCAGCTCCGGAAGAGAAGGCGCGCGGTATTACGATTGCGACGGCTCACGTCGAATACGAAACAAAGAACCGGCACTATGCGCACGTCGATTGTCCCGGTCACGCGGACTACGTCAAAAACATGATTACGGGCGCAGCCCAAATGGACGGCGCTATTCTTGTCGTATCGGCAACCGACGGACCGATGCCGCAAACACGCGAACACATCTTGCTCGCGCGCCAAGTCGGCGTACCGTATATCGTTGTTTTCTTGAATAAAGTCGATCAGGTGAATGATCCCGAACTTATCGATCTTGTTGAAGAGGAAGTACGCGATCTCTTGAAGAAGTATGAATTCCCGGGCGACGCCACGCCGATTATCCGCGGTTCGGCGCTCAAGGCGCTCCAGAATCCGACCGGCGAGGATGCAAAGCCGATCGTCGATCTCATGGACAAAATCGATGAATATATTCCGGTGCCGAAGCGCGCGACGGATAAGCCCTTCCTGATGCCGATCGAGGACATTTTTTCGATCGAAGGCCGCGGTACGGTCGTGACCGGACGCATTGAGCGAGGTATTACGAAATTGAACGATGAAGTCGAGATCGTCGGCCTCCGGGCGACACAGAAGACGATCGTCACGGGAATCGAAATGTTCAACAAACAGCTCGATGAAGGCCGCGCAGGCGATAACGCAGGCATTCTGTTGCGCGGAACCAAGAAGGATGAAGTCGAGCGGGGACAGGTCCTCGCCAAACCGGGAACCATTACACCGCATACGGATTTCACCGCGGAGGTATACATCCTGAGCAAAGAGGAAGGCGGCCGTCATACCCCGTTCTTTAACGGCTACAAGCCGCAGTTCTATATCCGCACGACGGACGTTACCGGCGACGTTATCCTGCCGCAGGGCTCGGAGATGGTCATGCCGGGCGATACCGTTACCCTGACGATTAAATTGATTGCTCCGGTCGCCTTGGAAGAGAAACTGCGCTTCGCTATCCGCGAAGGAGGCAGAACCGTTGGCGCCGGTGTCGTAACTAAAATTATAAAGTAACTATTGTGCCCAGCCCCACGCCGTGGGGCTGGGCTTCTCAGAATCAATCACTGTTCTTTCCAAAAACAAGATGGCAGAGAAAAAAGCAGAGAAGAAAATAATTCGCACCGTTCCGCAAGTTGAGGAGCAGTCGCGCATCAGGATCAAGATCAAGGCGTACGATCACAAGATCATCGATCAATCGGTGCGGACGATCATCGACACCGCGGTTCGCAGCGGTGCGAAGGTAGTCGGTCCGGTTCCTCTGCCGACCGAAAAAACAAAATATACGGTATTGCGATCCACGTTCGTGCATAAGAATGCACGCGATCAGTTCGAGATGCGGGTGCACAAACGGCTCATCGATATCATCGAGCCGGGTCCGAAAACCATTGATGCGCTCACTAATCTGAATCTGCCCGCAGGCGTGGACGTGGAAATAAAGATGTAACCATGCGAGCGAGTGACGCCGAGATACTCTAACCATCCCGTTTGCGGGATGAAGTGGATATCAGACGGAGCCCGCGACAAGGAATCACGAAGCATAACATACAATAAGAATCGTATCCGTTTTTAGAAACCGTGATTTTGTCCTTACACCGCATACAAAATTTGAGAACAGAATTACGGTTTTTATAAGTAACAAACATTGTGTGAAAGTACTGATCGGAAAAAAAGTATCGATGACACAACGGTTCGGCGAACACAACGCCGTGCCCGTTACTATCGTGCAAGCGGGTCCGTGCACCGTCACGCAGGTGAAGGGCGATTCGGACGGATACCGTGCGGTTCAGCTCGGTTTTGAGCGTGCACGGAAAGTTTCCAAGCCGCTCTCGGGGCATTTTAAAAACATCGGTCTTTTCAAACATCTCCGCGAATTCCGGTTCGAGAGCACCGCGGAGCGGGGGCAGGTCATTTCGGTTAAAACGTTCAAAGTGGGCGATATGGTTCAGGTTTCCGGCCTTACCAAGGGTAAAGGGTTCCAGGGGGTGGTAAAGCGGCACAAGTTCAGCGGGTCGCCGAAAACGCACGGACACAAAGATCAGCTGCGCATGCCGGGAAGCATCGGATCGACCGAGCCGAAACACGTATTTAAAGGTACGCGTATGGCAGGACGTATGGGAGGCGGCAAGGCAACGGTCAAGAATCTGGAGATCATCGATATTGATACCGAGAAAAATCTGCTTTTTATAAAAGGTGCGGTGCCCGGCCCACGAAACACGATCCTGACGATCGCGGGAGACGGCGATCTTGTTATCGAAGCGCCGCAGACCGAAACGCCAAAGAGCGCCGCGCCGGAACCGGCAGCGGTTGCAGAGAACACGCCTGCGGAGAAGCAGGACGAGGTGACTAATGCTCCGGCTGCCGAAAAACAGGACCAGAAGCCGGGTGAAGAGAAGAAAGCATAACTATGGAGAAGATTTCAGTACCAGTATATACGCCGAAAGGAGAAAAAGCGGGATCACAGGAATTGAACCCGGCAATTTTCGGTGTTGCCTCAAAAATGCCGGTTATTCACCAGGTCACGACCGCCCAGCAGGCGAATAGCAGGCAGGTACTTGCACATACGAAAACCCGTGCGGAGGTTCGCGGTGGCGGCAGGAAGCCCTGGAAGCAGAAAGGCACCGGCCGCGCACGGCACGGATCCATCCGGTCACCCTTGTGGGTTGGCGGAGGTATTACGTTCGGTCCGCGCAGCAACCGCAATTTTACCCAGAAGGTGAACCGCAAGGTTCGCAAGCAGGCGCTCTTGATGGTGCTGAGCGACAAGGTTGCCAATGATCGCCTGATCGTGGTCACCGAATGGGGTTTTGCGGATGCAAAGACGAAACATCTGGCGGGAGTGCTGAAGGGACTGCCCGGTTTTAACAAAAAAACACTTGTGATTACGACGCCGCAGGATCGCCAGGTTATTTCAGCGGCAAAAAATTTGGCAAAGGTTACGAGCATCGGCGTCAACAGTTTGAATGTGCTGGACGTACTCCGGAACGATTACGTCGTTGTCCCCAAAGGTCTTGTGAACGTCATTGAGACACGATATAAGCTGTAAAGGATATGAGATTTTTCGACCGATTCAAAAAAGGATACAAGGAAGCCGAGCGGGCTCCGCGTAAGACCGAGCCGGTGAAGCAAGCCGTCGAGAAACGGGAAAAGACCGTTCGCGAGGAGATAGCGGAGCACGCCGTCGCGAAGCCGGCCGCAACGAAAGTGGCGGCCAAGAGCGAGATCGCGCATCGCATATTGCTGAAGCCGATCATCTCGGAAAAAACGACGCTGCTCCATGGGCACAATCAGTACGTATTCAAGGTAGCATCGGACGCGAATAAGATCATGATCAAAAGAGCGATTAAGGAAGCGTTTCATGCGGACCCTTCCCACGTACGCATCATTCGGGTTCAGGGGAAAGAAGTGCGCAGGGGCAACATAAAAGGCCGTCGGGCTTCCTATAAGAAAGCTATCGTGAGCATGCCAGCAGGGGTTACCTTGCCGGTGTATGAAGGAGTATAGTATGCCTTTGAAATTATACAGA
>MHKK01000011.1:18247-33500 GCA_001818365.1 Candidatus Komeilibacteria bacterium RIFCSPHIGHO2_01_FULL_52_14 | reverse complement strand
GCCGAAAGCGTTACGTATTCCCAAAAAGAAATGGAGCGGCAGGAACGCACAGGGTAAAATTACCGTTCGTCATCAGGGCGGTGGCGCAAAACAATATGTTCGCATCGTTGATTTCCGCCGCGACAAGCTCGACATTCCGGCCAAGGTGGCGACGGTTGAATATGATCCGAATCGGAACGCGAATATCGCTCTCCTGGTATACCGCGACGGCGAAAAACGATACATGCTTGCGCCGAACGGGCTTGCGGCCGGAGCTTCCGTGATCGCGTACAGCAAGCGGGGTGAGTTGTCGGTCGGGAATCGTCTGCACATCAAGGAAATTCCGACCGGGATCGAGGTGCACGACGTAGAACTTGCGCCCGGCGGCGGCGGAAAGCTTTGCCACGGAGCAGGTACCTATGCTATCGTCAGTTCCCTTGCCGACGGCATGGCCCTTTTGAAACTTCCCTCGGGAGAGATTCGAATGGTTTCGGAAGAGTGCATGGCGACCATCGGCACGGTTTCCAACGCGGAGTATCGGAATATCCGCTGGGGCAAGGCAGGTCGCATGCGCCATCGCGGCATTAAACCGTCGGTCCGGGGTAAAGCAATGAATCCGGTGGATCACCCGCATGGCGGCGGAGAGGGTAAGCATCCGATCGGTTTGAAGCACCCGAAGACCTATACCGGGAAGAATGCGTACGGTGTTAAGACGCGGTCGGTACACAAGCGATCGGACAGATATATCGTAACGCGTCGTAATGGAAAGAAATTATAACTATGTCTCGAAGTCTAAAAAAAGGACCATACGTTGACGAGAGGGTGCTGAAGAAGCTGAAAGGCGTGAAGCCGGACGGCAAGACCGTCATTAAAACGTGGTCACGCTCTTGCACGATCGTACCGCAGATGGTGGGCTATACGTTCGGCGTACACAACGGACGGCAGCATGTTTCGGTCTACGTTGTCGAGAATATGGTGGGCCATAAATTAGGCGAGTTCTCGCCAACCCGCAAATTCGTCGTACACGGCGGTAAGATGGCTAAAGCACAGGAACAGGAAGCCACCGCGGCAGCGGCACCGGGGGCTGCAACACCGGCAGCAGCAGGCAAGGCGGCACCGGGGGCTGCAACACCGGCAGCAGCAGGCAAGGCAGCACCGGCGTCTCCCGCACCGAAGAAGAAATAATATATGATCGAAGTACGCGCACAATTGAATAATTTCCGAATGGCACCCAAGAAAGTGCGTCTTGTGACGGACGCCATCAAGGGAATGGATGTCGAGCAGGCGATCTCTCGGCTGCAATTTCTGCAAAAAAAATCGGCTCCCGCGATCATGAAACTTATTCGATCGGCAGTCGCGAACGCCCGCCATAACAACAGCTTGGAGGAGCGGGATCTGCGCATCAAGAACATTATTGTGAACGAGGGTATTCCTTTGAAGCGCTGGCGTCCTGCCGCATTCGGTTCGGCGCATTCGTTTAAACACCGGGCAAGCCATGTGAGCGTCGTTCTGACGCTTAAGGAAGGTGCGGCGAAGGCGCGGGAGAAGAAAGACGAAAAAAAACCGCAGAAAGCGGACGAAAAGAAAGCGGCGAAAGTGATTCAGGAACCGGTGAAGCGCGATGAAAAAAAGACGCAGCCGAAGGCTGCAAAGACGAAACCGAAGAAATCGGATCGCACCGCGGCAAGCAAAAAAACCGTTACTAAGAACAGCTAAGTATGGGCCAGAAAGTAAATCCAAAAGGGTTTCGACTTCTCATGAGCGAGCAGTGGCGGTCGCGTTGGTTCAGTGAGCGCGAATATGCGCATCTGCTCCGCCAGGACGTCATGATCCGTAGATTTCTCATGAAGAAACTCCGCGAGGCGGGGATTGACCGCATCGATATCGAGCGTTCACGCGGCGAGGTTGCGGTGACGATCGTTGCGGCAAAGCCGGGGCTTATCATCGGCCGCGGCGGTACCGGCATCGAAGATCTGCGCAAGGATATCGTAAAAAACTTCCTCGATAAAAAGACGGGGTTCAAGCTTAATGTGCAGGAAGTGGAGAATCCCAACCTGTCCGCAGGGGCTATTTTGCAGACATGCATCGCCGATATCGAAAAGCGCATCCCGTTCCGGCGCGTCATGAAAATGAATATCGATAAAGTTTTGAAAGCAGGGGCGGAAGGCGTAAAAATCGGCATGGCCGGGCGTTTGAACGGCGCCGAGATCGCCCGCCGCGAGACACTGACCCAGGGCAAGATCCCGCTTCATACGCTCCGTGCAAACATCGATTATTCCCGCGGCGCCGCACAAACAACGTACGGGGTTATCGGTATCAAGGTTTGGATTTATAAAGGATTGTATTTCCCGCAGGTTCAGGAAAAGGATACGAATAAGAAAGTTGCTGAGCCGGCCCGGCGACCGAGGGCACATGCAGGAGCACGAAAGTAACAGACGAGTATGTTGGCACCAAAGAAAGTTAAATTCAGAAAATCACAGCGTACCGACCATATTCGTGGCGTTGCGACGCGTATGAACGAGTTGAGCTTCGGGCAGTACGGCCTGAAGTCGCTTGAGGCGTCGTGGGTGACGTCGCGTCAGATCGAGGCGGCGCGCCGTGCCATGTCGCGGTTTATCGCTCGCGGCGGCCGTATTTGGATCCGCATCTTCCCCGATAAGTCCATCACCACGAAGGGCGCGGAAATGCCCATGGGAAAAGGCAAGGGAGCGGTCGATCACTATGTCGCGGTCGTCAAGCCGGGCACCATGCTTTTCGAAATGAGCGGCGTGACTCCGGAGACCGCCCGTGAAGCCATGGACCTTGCTTCATTTAAGCTCCCCGTCAAGACCAAGTTCATTGCCAAACAATAGTATGAAGATGCGCGAGATAAAAGAATTGACCGCAAAGCAGATTTCCGAAAAACTTTCGGAGCTCCGGGCGCAGATCCGCGACATGCGTTTTAAAATTGCCAGCCAGCAAACGAAGAATGTCCGTGAATTACGGACCGTCAGAAAAAATATTGCACGCATGCTGACGGTGCAGAACACCAAACATGAAGAGCAGGAAGTGAAGAAATAACGTATGGAAAAAGCTACACATAAGAGAAGGTTCGAGGGAATTGTCGTCAGCACCAAGATGCAAAAGACCGTCGTGGTTCGGGTCGACCGCGTTAAGGTTCACCCGAAGTACGGCAAGCGTTTTACCGTCAGCAAAAATTATAAAGCGCACGATGAAACGGGCATGTGTCACGAGAAGGACCGTGTGCTCATCGAGGAAACCCGCCCGATATCCCGCGATAAGCGCTGGCGGGTTATTTCAGTTCTGACACAACAGAAGGATTAACTATGGTACAGCACCGATCAATGTTGCAGGTTGCAGATAACACGGGCGCTCGTCTGGTCCAGTGTATTCGCGTACTCGGGGGTCATAAACAGCGGTATGCGCAGATTGGGAACGTCATTACCGTTGTGGTGAAGAAAGCGTTACCGCATGCACAGGTCAAAAAGAGCCAAATCTTTCATGCCGTGGTCGTTCGCCAGCGAAAAGAAATCCGCCGCAAAGACGGATCGTATATACGTTTTGACGACAATGCCGTCGTTCTGATCGACAAAAAGAGCAAGGAGCCGAAAGGAACTCGTATTTTTGGTCCGGTGGCACGCGAGCTTCGAAGCCACGGCTTTACCCGCATCCTATCATTGGCACCCGAGGTACTGTAAGTATGAGTTTTCACATTAAAATCAACGACACCGTGAAAGTCCTCGCCGGGAAGAACAAGGGTAAGACCGGCAAGGTGATTCAGGTATTGCCGAAAGACCACCAGGTGGTTGTCGAGAACGTGAATAAAATGTTTAAGCACATGCGCTCGCCTCGTCGCGGCGAAAAAGGACAGCGCATCGAGTTTGCAGCGCCGCTGCCGATCAGTAAGGTGATGATCGTTTGCCCGAAATGCGGCAAGACGGCACGGATGAATCTCGTTCGGGAAGGGGCAAAGCGCAGTCGTGTTTGCAAGAAATGTAAAGTAGAAATCGATTAGTATGACACGTTTACGAAAAGAATATAACGAAAAAATCGCCCCGCGGCTCTCAAAAGAGCTGAAGCGTTCGAATATCCTCGCGGTTCCGCACCTTAAAAAGATCGTACTGAACGTCGGACTTTCGAAGAGCTTGCAGGATAAGAAGTATGTCGATGTTGCCGTTGCCACGCTGACGCGGATCACGGGACAGAAACCGGTTCTGACGAAAGCGAAGAAGTCAATTTCCAATTTCAAAATTCGAGAGGGCATGGTAGTGGGGGCCATGGTCACGTTGCGTCGCGATCGCATGTATGATTTTTTGGATAAACTCGTGCACGTCGCGTTGCCCCGCATGCGGGATTTTCACGGGCTCGACCCGAAGAAAGGATTTGACGACAACGGCAATTATTCATTAGGATTCCGCGAGCACATCGTTTTCCCGGAGATTCGATCCGACGAAATCGAGAGCGTGCACGGTCTCGAAATCGCGATTGCGACGACGGCAAAGAACAAGCAGGAGACGAGGGCTCTGCTCGACGGGTTCGGATTCCCCTTTAAGAAAGAGAAATAACACAGTATGTCAACGACTGCACAAGAAGTTAAGGCACGAAGATCGCTGGTAAAAGCGAAATTTTCATCGCGCATTGTTCGTCGATGCTGGCGCTGCGGCAGAAAGCGCGGCTATATGCGCAAGTTCGAATTATGCCGCATTTGCTTCCGTGAGCTCGCTCTCAAAGGCGAGATCCCCGGTGTTACGAAATCAAGCTGGTAAGAAGACGTATATGATGACCGATCCAATAGCAGACATGCTCACCCGAATACGGAACGCGTCCGCCGCAAAGCGGAGCGAGGTTCTGTTGCCATATTCGCGTTTAAAACATGAGATTGCCCGCGTGTTGACCGAGGAAAACTATCTCGCACGCGCCGAGCGAATTGAAGAAGAGGGTACGACTCCCAAATTACGACTCGTGCTCAAATATCGGAGTAACGGCAGGCCGTACATTAAGCACCTTCGCAGGTTGAGCGTCCCGAGCCGGCGGCTGTACGTCAATACGGAGCGCCTACCGCACGTATTGAACGGTTTTGGCATCGCGCTGATATCGAGTTCAAAAGGGATCATGACCAACAAGCGCGCCCGTAAGGAAAAGATCGGCGGCGAGCTCTTACTTGAAATCTGGTAACGATATGTCACGAATCGGTAAAAAAATCATACCCGTACCCGCAGGAGTCGATGTAACGATCCAGGGGAAGCAGGTACAAGTGAAAGGCCCGAAGGGCACACTGACACACGTGTGCGTGCCCGAAATTGCGGCAGCGGTTGAAAACGGGACCATCACCGTGACCTTGGCTGATCCCGACGCGAAGAAAGGCGCCGCTCTGTGGGGGCTGACCAGGGCTCTTATCGCCAATATGGTCCGCGGTGTGAGCGAGGGCTACACAAAGACATTGGAGATCAACGGCGTCGGTTATAAGGCCGCAGTGCAGGGCACAAAGCTTATTCTGACGGTCGGGTTTTCCCATCCGGTCGAATATCAATTGCCGCAGGGAATTGTCGCATCGGTTGAGAAAAACGTTATCACGATCGCAGGAATTGACCGGCAGCTCGTCGGGCAGGTTGCGGCCGAGATCAGAGCGGTTAAGAAGCCGGAGCCGTATAAGGGTAAAGGAATCAAGTATTCAAACGAAGTCATTAGACGCAAAGTCGGAAAGGTTATTAAGACAGCGGCGTAAGTATGAAAGATCAACGAAAAGTTCAGCGAGCGATTCGAAAACGGCGTTCCGCACGGACGCGTAAAGCGTTGCGTGTCACCGAAACACGCCCGCGCCTTTCGATATTCCGCAGCCTGAAGCACATCTACGGTCAGATCATTGATACCAACGGCCGCATTCTCGCCTCCGCTTCCGACGCACAGCTTGAGGGCAAAAAAAGCAAAGGCGTCGCAGCCGCGAAGATCGTGGGAAAGCTTTTGGCGGAAAAGGCAGTGGCTAAAAAAATTCAGCGTGTGGTTTTCGATAAATCGCATTATAAATATCACGGACGCGTTCGGGCTTTTGCTGAAGGAGCGCGCGAGGGAGGATTGGAATTCTAACTACTATGCAACAACAGGCACCAGGAGCACCGGGACCACGGAAACCGGGACGGCAGATGCAGGACAACCGTCAGCGCAGGCGGCGATCGTCGCCGATGCGGCCTCGGCAGGATGACGAATTTGATCAGCAGATGATCGATTTATCGCGAGTGACCCGTGTCATGGCAGGCGGTAAGCGCATGCGTTTTCGCGCGTGTATCGTCATTGGCGATCGTAAGGGCCGGGTCGGCTGGGGGCTAGCGAAGGGCGCGGACGTATCGCTCGCGATTCAAAAAGCAACCGCTCAGGCAAAGAAGAACATCATCACGGTCAGTATGGTGAAGGAGACGATACCGCACGAGGTCCGTGCCAAATTTAAAGCCGCACGGTTACTCCTCAAGCCGGCAACCGCCGGGAAGGGACTTATCGCCGGCGGCGTTGTCCGCACCGTTTTGGATCTTGCCGGTTATAAGAACATTGTTTCCAAAATGTTCGGTTCGCCGAACAAGATTAATAACGTCGCAGCGGTCTTTAAGGCGCTCGGTATGCTCCGTCGCATTGATGCGCCGGCGAAGATGACTCCGGAAGAAGCGCTCGCGGCCGAAGAAAAACGTAAGAAGCAACAGGTATGATTGGTTTACATTCGATTCATCCGGGCCCGCGCTCCAAGAAAACTCGCACACGGATCGGGCGCGGCAACGGTTCCGGCATCGGAACCTATTCCGGCCGGGGCATTAAGGGGCAGCGTGCCCGTTCCGGCGGCAAAAGCGGTCTGACGGCGAGAGCCATGAAGCCGTATCTTTTGCGCATTCCCAAAAGCCGCGGATTTGCTTCCGATGCGGTGCCGTTCTCAGTCGTGAATGTCGGTGTATTACAGACCATATTCAATGACGGCGAGCGTGTTACGCCAAAGATTCTGCGCTCGCGGGGGCTCATTATGCAT
Source organism: Candidatus Komeilibacteria bacterium RIFCSPHIGHO2_01_FULL_52_14 (assembly GCA_001818365.1). GTDB lineage: Bacteria > Patescibacteriota > Patescibacteriia > UBA1558 > 2-01-FULL-52-15 > 2-01-FULL-52-15. Next base: position 26,515 of record MHKK01000011.1, on the reverse strand, counting down.
TCGTCGGATCGTGTTAAGATTCTCGGAGGCGGTGAACTTTCAAAACGGCTCATCGTCAGCGCGCACGGCTTTTCACAGGAAGCATCAGATGCTATTGTAAAGGCCGGAGGTTCGGTACAGCTTTTGACCGGCAGTCAAAAGAAGCGGACACCGGAAAAGAAATAATACCATCGGCATGTTTGAAAAACTGAAACAAATCTGGCAGGCGCCGGATATCCGCAAACGGATTCTTTTTGTTCTGGCAATGCTGATTGTGTTCCGGATCGCTGCGCACATACCGCTGCCCGGCATCGATGCATCACAACTGAAGAATTTTTTTGCTTCCAATCAGCTCTTCGGCCTCCTGAATCTGTTTTCGGGCGGAGGTCTTGAAAATTTTTCCATCGTCATGATGGGCGTCGGGCCGTATATTACGGCGTCGATCATACTCCAGCTTCTGACGATGATCGTGCCGAAACTTGAGGCGATTTCAAAAGAAGGCGAATCGGGGCAGGAGCGCATCAATCAGTACACTCGCATCCTGACGTTTCCCTTGGCGCTTATTCAGTCCTACGGGTATATCGTCATCCTGCAGCAGCAGTCGCAGGTTAACATCGTCGGCTCGCTGACCGGGTTTCAGCTATTCTCCGCGATGCTCGCTTCCACCGCCGGTACGATATTTTTAATGTGGATCGGAGAGCTGATTTCCGAAAAGAAAGTCGGTAACGGTATTTCGCTGATGATTTTCGCGAACATCATAGCGCAGCTGCCTACCGCTGTCAGGAATACCGTAGCCATCTTTGATTCAAGCCAGTTTATCAATCTGCTGATCTTCGCGGCTATCGCGCTGGTAACGATTGTCGCAATCGTTTTTATAACCGAGGGGCAGCGGAACATCCCCATCTCGTTCGCGCGACAGATCACGGGCAACCGTTCCATGGGCGGCGTCAATACGCACCTGCCGCTGCGCGTCAATCAGGCCGGCGTCATCCCCATAATTTTCGCGATCTCGGTCATCTTGTTTCCGCCAATGATCGCCCGCTTTTTCCAATTTGCTCCGACCGCATGGGTCGCGAACTCCGCGAACTTTATCATTCAGCTGTTTGCGAACCAGACGTTTTACGGGATATTTTATTTTTTCATGGTTTTTCTTTTTACGTATTTTTATACGGCCGTTATCTTCAAACCCGAGCAGATCGCAGAGAATTTGCAGAAGCAGGGCGGCTTTATTCCCGGCATTCGTCCCGGCAGGCATACCGAGGAATACTTAGGTGCCACCATGAACCGGATCATTCTGGCTGGCGCTATTTTTCTGGGGCTTATTGCAGTACTGCCGATTACCGTGCAAGCGCTTACCGGGATTCAGACGCTGGCGATCGGCGGTACGAGTTTGCTCATCGTTGTGTCAGTCGTTATTGAGACCGTGAAACAGATCGATTCGCAGCTGGTGATGCGCGATTATGAAGGCATTTAACGGGCATGCCGCAAGCGATCGGATGCCAAAGGCCGCAGGCCTTTGTTTTTTTATTCCCCGGATTTCAGCTACAATAGAGATATGAAGAGACGAACCGTATTGGTCTTTATCGGGCAGCAGGGATCGGGGAAAGGAACGCAGGCGATGATACTCGCCGATAAATACGGCTTTATCGTCATTGCGCCCGGAGATCTCCTGCGCACGGAGGTTGCCAAGAAAACTCCGTTTGGTCTTGAACTCGCCGATATTATGGCGAAGGGTAATTTGGTGCCAGATGAGTCGATAAATCGTCTCATCCAGGAGGCGCTCGCCCGGCTATCGCCGCAGACCAGCGTCGTCTTTGACGGTTTTCCCAGAACCGTTGAACAAGCGCGGTACCTTGATTCGCTTATCGAGGTGTCGAATGCGGTCCAGATCGACATTCCGTACGAGGTTTCGGTGAAGCGTATTTCGGGACGTCTCACCTGTCCCCGCGGCCATAATTACAATCGTTTTTTCTTGCCGCCACAGAAACCCGGTATCTGCAATATCGACAAACTGCCTCTTTCTTCCCGTCCGGACGATACCCAAGCAACGGTCATTAATCGGCTGGCGATCTATCAGCACACTACGACGAAGGTTCTGGCGTATTATCGCGATCAGGGGAAACTGATCGCCATTACCGGTAATGCTTCGGTTTTTGCAGTTTCGCACGAGATTAAGACAAAAGTTCTGTCGCAAACATGAGAGCGACGAATGAGCGTGATGTACAAAGGGTTCACGGTGCTGCCAAGAAGCTGCAAGAAATATTGGAGATGCTCTGTTCGGAGGTCCGCGTGGGCATGACCGGTCGTGAACTCGACAAACGAGCGCAAACCTTGATTCATAAAGCCGGGGGCAAGCCGGCATTTATCGGATACGGCAATCCGCCGTTTCCCGCCGCGCTGTGCGTTTCCCGTAACGACTGCGTCGTTCACGGAATACCCGATGCGGTGCCATTTGTCGCCGGGGATATCATCGGATTGGATATCGGTATGATTTACGACGGGATCTTCACCGACATGGCCCGCACCGTTACACTCGATCCCGTATCGCGTCGGGAGCAGGAGCTGGTCCGCGCGACGTACGATGCATTGCCGAAATTTCTATCCGTGATTCGCCCGGGATCAAAGACCGGCGATCTCGGTTACGCGATGCAGACCTATTTTGAGGGTTTGGGTTTCGGCGTGGTGCGCGACCTTGCGGGTCACGGCGTCGGTGACGCTTTGCACGAGCCGCCGGAGATTCCCAATTTCGGCACTCCGGGCAAAGGTGCAATTTTTTCCAAGGGCATGGTGATCGCGGTTGAACCCATGGTGACACTCGGTGACTGGCGCGTCCGCATCGATACGGACGGCTGGAGCGTTAAAACCCGGGACGGTTCAAAGACGGCGCATACGGAAGATATGGTGCTTGTTACCGACACCGGAGCTGAAATATTAACACGGTAGTTAACGTATGGCACGGCGTGTGTTTTTAGGCATCGATTTCGGCGATTCGCGCGTCGGTCTGGCGCTTGCCCCCGGCGACAGCATTGCCGTGCCCTATAGCATTGTACGGTACGGAGACGGGTTCTGGCAGAAACTCGGCACTATTCTTGCCGATGAAAAGATAACGGATATCGTGGTTGGCCTGCCGATCGGACTTTCTGGAAATGAAACCGAGCGGACGCGCAAGACCAGGGACTTCATAGCGTCGTTACGCGGTCATACGGCGCTGCCCGTCGTCGAAAGCGACGAGCGGTTCAGTTCCCTCGTCGCCCGTCGCAATCTGCCGAAGGGCCCCGACGACGCACTCGCCGCGGCAGAAATTTTACAAGGATATCTTGACGCTCATGCTCGCTCTCCAGAGTAGCGGTGTCGCGCTTGTTGCCGGCCTTGTCGCCGTTGCGGCGACCTATTTCGTCATGATCCTTGCGCGGGTATTCGGTTTTATGGATGCGCCCGCCGAAGCGCGCAAAATTCATAATAAACCCGTCCCTTTGCTCGGCGGCGTTGCTCTGTTTGTCGCGCTCGGGGCTGCGACGGTTTTTGCCTATTCCCAGGGATACATAACCGATACGCGCGTGTCGCCGCGCCTTATCGTCGCGCTCTTTGGAGCAGGAGCGGTCCTGAACATCGTCGGTGCTCTGGATGATCGATTTCGTTTGCGCTGGTGGCAGCAGGCAATAGGCCCGCTTGCCGCGGTCGGCATCATGCTCGCAGCCGGGCTGGATATTCCCTTTGTGAGCAATCCGTTCGGTTCGGGCACCTTGAATCTTCAGACGGCTTCAATTCTCGGCAGTATCGTTCCCGTTGGAAAAATTCTCGTCCTGGTGTGGCTTGTCGGAATGATGTATACGACAAAACTGCTTGACGGCATCGACGGGCTTGCGACGTCGGTATCGGGAGTTGCCGCGTTGGTGCTTTTTATGGTCAGTTTGACGTGGGATCGCAGCGGTTCGGTGACGTCGTTTCTCTCGGCCGGACTTGCCGGTGCCGCCGCCGGGTTTTTAGTGTGGAACTTCTTTCCGGCTAAAATTTTTCTGGGAGAGGGCGGCAGTACGTTCCTGGGTTTACTGCTTGCGGTTCTGGCGATACTCTCGGGTGGCAAAATTGCGACCGCGCTTCTGATCATGGGCGTGCCGATCCTCGACGTCGTGTGGCTTATTGTCAGGCGCCTGATTGCCGGCCAGCATGTTTTTACCGGGGATAATCGCCATCTGCATTTCCGGTTGTTGAGGGCAGGCCTGTCGCAGCGACAGGTCGTTCTCTTGCTCTCGGGCCTTTCGCTGCTGTTCGGATCGGTTTCTTTTTTTTACACGACGCGCGTTAAAATTATCGCACTCGCCGTTCTGGTGGCTTTCGTTCTCATTCTCGAAGCCCTGTTAACTTCCCGGTATGAAAACAGTCCGCATCGGTAGTATGCTGCTGCTCGCGGTTCTGGTGACCGCGTGCAGACAGGCACCGGCTACGATCACATCGGTGACCGTTGGCTTGCAGACCGTGCGTGTGACGGAAGCCAGAACCCTTGAGGAGCAGGCAAAAGGCCTTGCCGGAGTATCCGAATTATCATGGAACCAGGGTATGATTTTCCCGTTTCCGGACAAGAGCAAAAGGACGTTCTGGATGAAAGGGATGAAAATTCCGATCGATATCATTTGGATAGCTGATGATACAGTTGTGGGCATCGAGCGCTCGGCCAAGGTTCCCAGTGAACTGGTGCCCGATATCGCTTTGCCGCGGTACACGTCGCCTGAACCGGTAAATTATGTCCTTGAGGTTCGCGCCGGATTTGCAGATCAATTTGGAATCCTGATAGGCGATGCGGTCTCTGTTCGCTGATCCTTGTTGATGTTGACGCCCCACCTGCGCGCAGGTGGGGGGTTGACCCCTCACCAGGGCTCTGGTGGGGGGTTGACAGGGGCACCGACTTCGTTTACACTGGTCGTACTTTAATTATCCGAATATGTTCGCAATCATTGCAACCGGCGGGAAACAATACCGCATCAAAGAAAACACGACGCTCCGGGTGGAAAAGCTTCCGGAAGCCGCTCGCAAGGGCGACGGCGTGGTTTTTACCGACGTTCTCTTGGTGAGCGACGGAGGAGCTTCGGTTAAAATCGGAAAGCCGATTGTTCCGAACGCCCGCGTCGACGCCAAGATTCTTCGCGACGGCAAAGCGGATAAGATTCGCGTCGTGAAGTATAAACCGAAGATACGTTACAAGCGCGTCATCGGCCACCGGCAGCAGTTTACGGAAGTCAGGATAGAAAAAATCACTGCATAACAAAAATCTCCCCAAACCCGGGAGTTTTTTTGTTTAGCGTGCACGGGCACGCTCGACGAGATACGCCACCAGCGTTTCAAAGGGAATGCCGGCGGCACGCGCCTCATCCGGGTATAAACTTGTCGAAGTCATCCCGGGGAGCGTATTCACTTCAAGTAATACCGGTTCGCCGTGATCGGGAAAAACAAAGTCCGCTCGGGATAAATCCCGGCAACCGAGGACTTCATGCGCCCGGCGTGCAATAGCTTGTACTTTTTGATAGTGGTCGGGCGGTAACGCCGCAGGGACCATATGCGTACTCAAACCCGGCGTGTAGCGATGTTTGTAATCGTACCATGACCCTTTTGGCACGGTGATTTCAAGAACCGGTAACGACACGGAACCGTTTATCTCAAGAACACCTGCGGTAATCTCACGGCCCATGATCTCCCGTTCAACGAGTGCCCATTCGCCATAGGTAAACGCCTTTGCCAGGGCTTTTTTGATGGATGCAAGTGAGTTTGCGAACGTAACGCCAATCGCCGAGCCCTGCTTCGCGGGCTTTACGACTACGCGAGTGCCGAGTTGTTCGATGATACGTTCGGCAGCCGATGCAATGGATTCACTCGAGTGAATACCGATATCCGGCGCTACCGGAATTCCCACGGAGCGAAAGAGTTGCTTTGCAAGTATCTTGTTCATTGCGGTTGCACTTGCCGCAACACCGCTCCCGACGTACGGAACGTGGAGCATTTCCAAGAGTCCTTGGAATGTTCCGTCTTCACCCGGACTTCCATGAAGAGCGGGAAATACGACACCGGGTTTTAAACGCCTGAGTACCGTATCGATAGCAGCATTTAATTCCACGACCTCCACCCGGCGATAGGTCTTTTGAAGCGATGTGGCGACCTCTGCGCCGGTCGATCTCGATACAGCGGCCTCCGTAGAGGAACCGCCGCAAACAACGGCGACGACGGTATCGCGATGCGCCCTTACATCGAGATGAATTTGTGTATCCGCCATCACCGCGATCAGCTCAACTTTTTTCTGTCCTCGAATGCGGAGGAAAGCGTTACCTCATCGGCATATTCGATGTTGGAACCCATGGGGATTCCCCGCGCAAGTTTTGAAACCGAAACGCCGGTTTCCTTGAGTATTTTGGTAAGATACATGCCGGTTGCATCACCTTCCGCGACGGCGTCGAGCGCAAGAATGATCTCGTCGGCGCCTGCGGCGGCACGGGTCACCAGTTCTTTTATTTTCAGATGATCGGGCGTTACGCCGTCGAGCGGCGAGAGCAAGCCGTGCAGCACATGGTATACGCCGGCATGTTTTCCGGTGCGCTCAATGGGCTCGATATCCTGAACGTGCGCAACAACGCAGATCGATCTCCTGTTTCTTTTGGTATCCTTGCAGATTTCGCAGCGCGTACTGTCGGTCAATGTCTGGCATTCAACGCAGAGTCGCGCCGCAGCGGCTGCGGACTCCAGATCCGAAGCCAGTTGCTGCGCGCGTTTCGTATCACCCAACAGATACAGCGCGAGACGCGCCGCGTGTTTGGGGCCGATGCCCGGCAAGGCATCAAAGTGCTCGATGATCTTTTGTATGCGGGGAGAAAGGGGAGTCATGGGCTAGCTCATGCCGGGGATCTTGAAATCTCCGCTCTCGCGGATCTTGGATGCCATGACGCGCTGTGCTTTCTTTACGGCGTCGTTGACCGCATCTTTAATATGTTTCTCAAGTTCCGTTTTGGATTCCGGACGAAGATACTCTCCCTTGACGAGAACGCTCTGGACTTCCTGGTTGCCGTCCATGGTGAGGGAGACCGCGCGATTGTCGACCGTGATTTTCTCCACGGCAAGCTTATTCTTGAGCGAGCTCGCTTGTTTGCGCAGATCGTTGAACTGTTTGAGTTTGTGAAACATATCGGACGTGTTGTTAGTACTTAAGTTGTCTGTTGGGTATACTGCTTATCAAGATTTTTGAAGGTCACCGGCCCCGTATCAAAATATAACCGGATAAGACCAGTCGGTCCGTTACGGTGCTTTTCTATATGCACCTCCGCTATGTTCTTCTCCTCATCCGGACAGTCGCGCGATTTATCCATGATACGCCGGTAGATGAACATCACGACATCGGCGTCCTGCTCAATGGAGCCGGATTCACGCAGATCGGAAAGCTTTGGGATCGCGGGCGAGCGGCTTTCAACGGCGCGGGACAACTGTGAGAGTGCGAGCACCGGTATGTCGAGTTCTCGTGCGATGGATTTGAGCGAGCGGGTGATCTCGGCAATTTCCTGCACCCGGTTCTCGTTATTATGGCCTTCCATGAGCTGGAGATAGTCGATAACCAACATGTCGAGCCCGTGTTCGCTCTTGAGCCGCCGAGCTTTGGTTCTGATCTCCATTATGTTCGATGCCGCAGAATCGTCTATGTAGATGGATGCGTCCGAAAGAACGCCCATGGCGTGTCCGATGCGCGGGAAATCGTCATCCTCTTCACGATCGGAGAGGCGGCCGGTGCGCATCTTCCAGAGATCGACGTTTGCCTCGGCGCAGAGCAGGCGGTCCACCAGTTGTTCCTTGGACATTTCGAGCGAGAATATTCCGATCTTGGCTTTATTTTTTGTGGCGATGTTCCGCGCAAGATCAAGTGCGAGCGTCGTCTTTCCGACCGAAGGACGCGCCGCAAGAATGATAAGATCGGATTTCTGAAAACCCGCGAGCACATTATCGAGATCCGGAAATCCGCTCGGCAGTCCCCGTATTTTTCCGCCTTCACGGTGCAGCTGATCGATGCGATCGAACGTTTCCGTAAGGATGGTGCGGATCGGAATGAAATTTTTCTTAAGATATTTTTGCGAAACCTCGAACAGTATTTTTTCCGACTTGTCGAGAATCGAATCAATCTCGTCTTCCTCGGTGAAGCTGTACTCGTTGATTTCGGACGCCGCTTGCTGCAGGCGCCGGAGCGTCGCTTTCTTTTGGATGATGCCCGCGTGATGCGCTATATGCGAAGCGGTGCCCACTTGATCCGCAAGTGAGGTTACA
>MHKK01000011.1:14488-18241 GCA_001818365.1 Candidatus Komeilibacteria bacterium RIFCSPHIGHO2_01_FULL_52_14 | reverse complement strand
TGCCCGCCGATCTGATCCAGCAGCTGTTTCTCTTTCAGACGGTTCGTAACGGACAGAACGTCGATCGGCTCCCGCTTTTCAAAGAGCTCCAGCATGCTTTGATAGATATCGCCGTGTATCCTGGTGTAAAAATCGTCGGGGTGCAATATGTCGGCGATTTTTGCAATGCCTTCAGGATCCAGGAGCAACGCGCCCAAAACCTGTAATTCCGCATCGGCATTATGTGGGGGGACTTTTGCCATAGGTGCCCCTATCCTATCGTGTTTACTTACGACTGACAAGGCAAATAGTGTCGATAATATGTGTATTCCCAAAACAAAAAAAACGACGGTCGCGTGCCGCCGTTGTGAGGCCTGTTTTTTTCAATGTTTGGTGGGTCCAGCAGGAATCGAACCTGCGACCGTTTGCTTAAAAGGCAACTGCTCTACCGACTGAGCTATGGACCCAAACGAAAAATCTCGAAAAAACGGAATTATCATATCGAAAAAAATACTTTCTGTCAATGGAACCTTTACCTCCCGGCATATGATGCAGGCATTGCAGCGGATGACTCTTTATTGTACAATTCTTTGTCATGAGCGAGGCAGTCGTTTCGATTCGAAATCTCAATAAAAAATACAAAACCGGCCTGCAGGCGCTGAAGGACGTTTCTCTTGATATTTACCGGGGTGAGATATTCGGACTTTTGGGCCCGAATGGCGCCGGCAAGACGACGATGATTAACATCGTTGCCGGCCTGACCCGGAGGACTTCCGGGCAGATCACCGTTTTCGGCAAGGATGTTGATCGTGAATATCGTTTTACCAGAAGCAAGATCGGTCTGGTCCAGCAGGAACTCAGTTTCGATCCTTTTTTGAGCGTTGAGGAAACGCTCCGGACGCAAGGCGGCTATTTTGGGCTTACCAATACGGGTCCTCGCATCGAGGAGATTCTCAAAAGTTTAAGCCTTTTGGATAAGAAAAAGGCATCTGGCAGGACCCTGTCCGGCGGCATGAAGCGTCGCGTGATGATTGCCAAAGCGCTGGTGCATGATCCGGAAATCGTATTCCTCGACGAGCCGACGGCAGGCGTCGACGTGCAGCTTCGGGAGAACCTATGGACGCTGGTGAGGCGGATGCAGGAGATGGGCAAGACCATCATTCTCACGACGCACTATCTTGAGGAGGCGGAAGCTCTCGCCAACCGGATCGCCATCATTAACAAGGGCTCGATCGTGCTCGTAGAAGAAAAAGAAAAACTGCTTGCGGATCACGGAGCCCGTCTCCATGATATCTACCGCAAGTATGTTCAAGACGAGGTGCCGGTATGAACCTTATTCCCATTCTGACCATCGCCAAGAAAGAGGTGCAGCACATCGTCAAGCTGCCTTTTCAGGTGCTCGGCGCGCCGGTAGCAACGACGGTGCTGTATTTTTTGGTCTTTGGCCGTGCGATTGGCGGTCGCGTCGGTCCCATTCAGGGTATAAGCTACAGCGAGTTCATCATGCCCGGGCTCATTATGATGAACGTCGTGACCGGTACCTTTAACGGAGTCACGTCGTCCCTCATACTCTCAAAGTACATGAACACCTTTAACGATCTCTTGATTTCTCCCATGTCATACCTTGAGATCGTTCTCGGGTATGTGACCGGCCAGGTCGGGCGAGCCCTGGTGACCGCAGCGACGATTTTTCTTACCGCCCAGCTCTTTATCCCGTTCCATATCGAACATCCGTTTTTTATCCTGCTCTTTTTGATGGTGGTGGCGTCGTGTTTTGCGCTCTTCGGTTTCATGGTGGCCATAGCCGCGGATAATTTTGAGCAACTCTCGATTTTTCCGAATTTTATTATCATGCCGTTGAGTTTTTTGGGCGGCATCTTTTATTCGGTGGATATGCTTCCCGGTTTTGCTCGTACGCTCTCGCATTACAATCCGCTGCTCTATATGATCAGTGGTATGCGCTATGGGTTTTACGGCATATCGGACGTTACACCTCTCGTTGCGTGGGCGGCCGTGCTGTTCGTTTTCGCCCTATTGCTTACCGGAGCATGGCGGATGCTGGCGAGCGGGTATAAGCTTAAAAACTGATGTCGCATACGTTTAAAAAACGTACAGAAGATTTTGTCTGCGGACACTGCGGAACGGAGACCGCAGGATCCGGATATACCAACCATTGCCCCGTATGCCTCTGGAGCAGGCATGTCGATATACATCCGGGAGATCGCGCTGCGGAGTGCGGCGGACTCATGGAGCCCGTCGGTGTTATGCAGAAACACGGCGAGTACCGCATTCAACACCGTTGCGTCGTCTGCGGGCATGAGACGGTCATGACTGCCGCAAAGGACGATCGGGTAGAAACGCTCATTGCATTGAGTTCCAAAAACGGGTAACGGTTGGCTATTTTGGTTTCACGTGATACGCTTGGATAAGCATATGCCCGAAAAATTTGAAGAAAAAGAAAAGGAGGAGGGCCTCCCGGGCCATTTTGAGTTTGAGCTGAATGCACCGCCCGGAGCATCCCCGGATGAGTTTAGAGTGATTGAGGAGCCGGCAGACCTGGTTCAGCGGGCTGCCGCAGAACGCGGCTGGGAGGAATCGGACGTCTATGATATAGCCATTTGTTTTCGGGAGCCGATCATCAATGGACTTAAGTACGGAGCGCCGAAAACGCCCGAAGGGGCTACCAATACGGTTCAGGTGACCGTTGACGTCTGGGCGGACAAAATAGAAATATTCGTTCGCGATTACGGAAAGGGTTTCGACTGGCGGAACGTCAAGGATCCGCGGGCAAAAGATGCGCTTGATGAAACGCACGGCAGAGGAATTTTCTTTATGCGCAGGTTTACCGATGAGGTGCGCTACAATGCAGCGGGTAACGAAGTGACGCTGGTGAAGCGGCGCCGAACCGGCGTCTTGCCGCCGGGGGCGACTCCCGACGGTTTTTTGTCGCCCGAGATCCATGAACAGGGGTATGACGTGGTGGATACGGCGGACGGATTCCATGCGTGGCGAAGCAAAGAGCCCGAACCGGATACCGAAAGTGCAAAATAGATCGTTCCTGTGGATACCGTGCCCTTTTCAATAGGACACGCAGTGCTATACTGAAAAAATAATTATTTCTTACTACTAGTATGAACAAAAAGGGGATACTCATCGTGATCGTTGCCGCGGCCGTTTTGGCGCTCGGCGGCTGGCTGCTGATGAACCGGGGGCCTGCAGTCCCGACGCTCACCATTGCGGCCGATCAAACCTTTGCGGGAAATTACTCGGTACCGGTGGGCACGCGCGTGGTCGTCCAGAATGGGGCGACGCTGACGGTTGAAGGCGATCTACGGGTGCAAGGATCACTGGTCTGCGAGGGCGGACCGCTTAAGATTGTTGTTGGCGGCACTCTGATCGTCGAACGTCATATCCAGTGCGATCGGCCAGAGCAGCTTGCAGCCGGTGACCTCGGTACCGGTATTATCCTGATTGCGAAGTCTTTCGACATCGGGAAAGATGCCGTGATTATTTCCAACGGACACGTGCAAGTCGTGACCGATGCATCGAAGATAGCGGACACGCAGGAAAAAATCGATACACTGTATCAGGAGGCGGCAACGTATCGGTCCGAGAAATTCCACATCGGTCCGATGGTTCCGATCGAGCAGATTCCAAAAAATGTTCCCGGAAGGCCCGTTTCAACCGTTACTCCCGTGCCTCCCGCCGCTTCGCGGAGCGTCGTTGCTGCGGCAGAGCGGAATGTTGTAAGCCGGACGCTGGTGCTGCTTGCCC
>MHKK01000011.1:10566-14467 GCA_001818365.1 Candidatus Komeilibacteria bacterium RIFCSPHIGHO2_01_FULL_52_14 | reverse complement strand
CAACCGATACTGCGGGTAATCCCGTGGATGATACGGTCAAAGTCGGCGGTACGTGGATTGTCGGGAAGCCGGATACGCCCCCGCCGTTCGAACTCAAAGTACCAACACCGCCGGCCGGGATTTCAAAGATTATCCTGAATTTTGATTTTGGCGGTAAGGACGTGATCATTAACTATTTTGACCTGACCGGTCCGGATGGGCTGCCGGGCAAGAACGCCGATGGCAGTTGTAACGTGACCGGAGGCGACGGCAAGGATGCGATGCGCCTCATGGTTCGTGCGGCGAACATCAGCATCAACGAATTCGATCTGCACCTGGGGTCCGGCGGAGCCGGCGGCAGAGCCGAGACCAGCCGGGATTGCGATCCGGGCATTGCGAAGGGCGGGGCCGGCGGTGCCTCGGGCAACTTTAAAATGGTTGCCGAGCAGGGATTCGAAATTGTCGGAGCATTCAATATTTATCCGGGTAAGGGCGGAGCCGGCGGTAAAGCGATCTCGTACGGTAAAAAGGGCGAGGACGGGTGCGGAGGCAAGCAAGGCGGGGAAGCGACCTCGACCGGCGGCAAGGGTGGCGACAACAAGAAGCTATTGGTCATAACCGGAACGGTCGCAGGCACCGATAATGTCACTATTCATGAGGTCGTCGGCGGAGCCGGCGGCAACGGAGAAAGCTACGGCGGCAAAGGCGGCGATGGGACCGGTCCGGGATGTCCCGGAGGTCCTGGCGGCAAAGCGACCTCGACCGGCGGCAAAGGCGGAGACACGAGCTGTTCCAAATTCCCGTGCACCGGTGGTGACGGCGGTACCGCATCGGCGACGCCCGGCATGGGTGGCAGAGGCGGACAGGGCAGCACAACGGAACCCGGCGGTGACGGCGGCAAAGGCGGCGATGCGAAAGCAACCGGCGGTACCGGAGGAGCCGGGAAGACGGCGAACGGCACCGATGGGGAAATACTCGATGAAAAAGGCGGAGACGGCGGTAATGGCGGTGATGGGTGCGGACCGGGGAGCGGAGGCGCAGGCGGTAACGGCAACCCGAACGGAAACCCAGGTGCTGACGGCAAGAATCTTTGTGTGCCGGTCAACGCCAACCAGACATCGGTGACCGATACCAATGCAAACAGCAACACGAACACGAATGTCAATACGAACAGCATCACCAATACGAACACAAACTCGAATACAAATAGCACGAATGCCAACACCAACCAGACGCCTCAGCCGGACGTTCACATAAGCGTGCAGACATACTCGTTCACGCACGTCATTGGGGAGACGGAGTGCCCGACGCCGATCGGGATCATGCAGCTCACCGGAACGATTCCGGCGGGCACCATATTGGAGGTTGATGCATCAACTCTGCCCAAGTGGCTGGCGTCTGCTCAGGCGGGCGGAACGCAGTCGGCGTCCCTGCGCTTCACCTGCGTTCTGGACGACTATGTATCGCAATCATTGAATGCGAACGTGAAAGTTCGCGCTCGACAACAGGACGGTACAGTTATCGAGGACTTTACCGTGCAGGTTAGCGGACAGGTGATTGCACGGTAAACAACGGTTCGCATTACTAGAGAAAAGGGCCTGACCCCCCACCTGCGCGCAGGTGGGGGGTTGACTTCTTGTTTTGCATGGATTATTATCTCATTAGATGAGATACTTAGTATATAAGTATTTATGAGGAAAACAGGCCATATCGAAGAGTTCATCCGGCTGATGGGGCAGTTTCATAAGCTCCAGGGGAAGGCCGCGCTCAAGGATCTTGATCAGGCCATAACTCCGCTACAATTCGGAGCGCTGTGGTATATCGTGAAGCACCCACGCTCAAGCGTCGGATTACTGGCAAACTATCTTGGTCTTTCCTCGTCGGCGATAGCGCAATTGACCGACCGGCTCGTCGGCTCAAAGTTTATAATCCGGGAAAACGACGCACGTGACCGGCGCACGGTACTTTTGTCAGCAACGAAGCGCGGGTCGCAGACCTGTATGAAACTGTATAAGGCCCGCATCCAAAAAATGAAGAAAATTCTTGCCTTTATGCCCGAGGCCGATCTGACGGAGCTTATTCGAATATTCTCGACACTTCTGAAAAAGCTGCAAGCGGAACGATTGCGTATGGGCTAAAAAAATGATATTCTTTTCCGGCTTTAACTGCCGTTAATACAACCCGAATTCAAATGTTCAAAATACTAAAGAGACCGCTGTTTATCATTCCGGCCGTCCTGATTATCGGAGGCACGGGTTTGTGGTTTGTCCGCAGCAACAAGCCGGTGCAGTACGAGACAGTTACCGCGAACCGCAGAGATCTCGTTCAGGAAGTGAGCGTTACCGGACACGTTGAGCCGACCGAGAGCGTCGACCTCGCTTTTGAGCGAAGCGGTAAAATCGCATCGGTACCGGTTGCGGTCGGTGCCGTCGTTACGGTTGGGCAGGTGCTCGCAGGCCTCGATACGTCACAAATCGTCGCGCAGCTTGCGCAGTCAGTGGCGGCTCTCGAAAGCTCCCGCGCACAACTTGCCCAGTATCAGGCAGCCGCGGATGCGCAATCGGCAAAACTCGCCGAGTTAAAACGCGGCACCCGACCGGAGGAGCTTGCGATAGCGCAGGCGGACGTTACCAGCGCGCAGTCGGTCCTTGCCGACGCACAGGACAGTTTGACCAAGGTGCAGCAGAAAGCCGATGTCGATCTGAATAATTTATATTCCGGCGTGAGCGATGTTCTTAATGATGCCTATGCGAAATCTCAGGATGCGGTAACCAAGCAGACCGATCCGATGTTCGAGAGCGATTCGAGCGCAAGCCCGGTACTGTCCTTTACGACATCGAACACCCAGGCACGGTACGACGCCGAGAACGGACGCGCATCCGCGACCACGCAGCTCGCACAGTTTCTGCAGGAAACGCAAGCATCGACAGCTTCGACCGCGCAGCTGGATGCGGCGATGCATAGCGTGGCGAATCATCTGAATTTTTTTCTCTCGTTCCTGACTTCGGTTTCGAATGCCCTCAATGCGGCGACAAGCTTGAGTTCAACGGACCTGGCAACGTATAAAGCAAACATCAATACGGCCCGAACGAACGTGACCTCGGCCTTGACGAGTATCAATACCCGTATCCAGACGATTGATTCCCAGCGGGCGATCAACGACAGCGCCACTACCGCCGCACAGGCGAGCATCAGCTCGGCGGAACATACTCTTGCGTCGGCTCAGGCCCAGCTTGCCCTGAAGCAGGCAGGATCGACGTCGGAGCAGATCGCGGCACAGCAGGCGGCATTTTCACAGGCGCAGGCCAGCGTGGCTTCTCAACGCGCACAGATCAAACAGGCCGAAGCAGGCGTTCAAACGATACAGACGCAGCTCAACTCTTCCTTTATCAAGGCGCCGTTCCCCGGCCTGGTTACGAAGCAAGACGCCAAGATCGGACAGATCGTTGCGCAAAACGCGCCCCTGGTGTCGCTCATATCCGCATCCGCGTTCAAGATTACCGCCAATATAGCCGAGGCAGACATCGCAAAGATCAAAGTCGGAAATCACGGAAAGGTTACGCTGGATGCCTACGGCAGCGACGTCTTGTTTCAGGCGTCCGTTACCGCGATCGACCCGGCCGAAACGGTTATTGACGGCGTCCCGACGTATACGACGACGTTTTTGTTCGATGTGAATGACGAACGCATCAAATCCGGCATGACCGCAAATATCGATATCGAAACGGATCGCCGGACCGGCGTTATAGCCGTTCCGCAACGGGCCGTGCAGCGCGACGACGGCACGGGAACGGTTCGCCTGTTCAAGAACGGTGCAGCGGTGCCGGCGCAGGTGACCGTCGGGCTTAAAGGGAGCGATGGTTTTATTGAAATCGTCAATGGTATAAGCGAAGGTGATGCCGTGATAACGGCGGAGAGTAAA
>MHKK01000011.1:0-10505 GCA_001818365.1 Candidatus Komeilibacteria bacterium RIFCSPHIGHO2_01_FULL_52_14 | reverse complement strand
ACGCCGGTATTGCACGGACTGAACTTCTCCGTCGAAAAGGGAGAGTTCGTCGCCATCATGGGACCGTCCGGCTCCGGCAAATCGACCCTGCTCCATATCCTGGGTTTTTTGGATCACGCGACATCCGGCGAATATCTCTTCGACGGTAAATCGGCTCGCGATTATTCATCGAAAGAAGTGGCCCATGTTCGCAATCAGAAGATGGGTTTTGTTTTTCAGGCGTTCAATCTGCTTCCGAGAACGAGCGTTCTGGAAAACGTAAAACTTCCGCTCATCTATTCGACCGTACCGCGTCACAAACACGATGCCCTGGCCAAGCGCGCGCTCAATGACGTCGGTTTGTCGCATCGTCTCGAGTTTGAACCCTCGCAGCTGTCGGGCGGAGAAAAACAACGCGTGGCGATCGCGCGCGCGTTGGTCAATAATCCGGCTGTGATTTTTGCCGATGAGCCGACGGGGAATCTCGACTCGCAATCCGGGACGGCCGTGATGGATATTATTCAGCGACTGAACCAGGATGAAGGACATACGGTGGTGCTGATAACGCACGAGACGGATACTGCGGAACATGCGGGACGCATCATCCGTATCTTCGACGGGCGTATTGCACACGATGAACGCGTTACGCGTCGCCGCAAACTTTATGATCATATTCGTAAATAGGTATGCAGCTCACTCAGGCATATAGAATCGCGATACGGGCGCTCGGGGCCAATAAGTCACGGTCTGCATTAACGATCCTGGGAATCGTCATCGGCATCACGGCTATTATCGTTATCATGTCCGTCGGCCAGGGAGCGCAGAGTCTTATTTTGAGTCAGGTGCAGGGGTTGGGATCCAAAACCATCGCGGTTCTTCCCGGTCGTCCGCCGTCAGGCCCCTCCGATTTTGCGCAGCTCTTCAGCGATTCGCTCAAAGAGAGAGACCTGGAGGCGTTACGGAGAAAAGAGAACGCTCCCTATGTCAAGCAGATAATGCCGATCGTGTTTGGCAGCGAATCGGCGCAGCATGATGCCGATACGTATCACGTGACGATCATCGGTGGAACGCCGCGGATCGTTGACATGTTCGACGTCACCATCGACGAAGGGCAGATGTTCAGCGATGACGATGTACGCGGAAGAGCCGACGTCGCCGTTATCGGTTCAAAGGTCAAGGAAGAGCTTTTCGGTTCGTCCGATGCAGTCGGGCAAAAAATCAGAATAAAGGATCGTTCTCTCCGCATCGTCGGTACCATCCCAAAGATCGGGCAGGTTTCGTTTTTTAACTTTGATGAGATGGTCCTGGTGCCGTACACGACCGCGCAGCAATATATCTTTGGTATCAAGTATTTTCATCGCTTTATCGTCGAAGCAGAGTCGGAAGAACTCGTACCGGCGACGGTTGCCGACATCACCGCAACGTTGCGCGCCGATCATAACATCACCGATCCGACAAAAGACGATTTTAACATACAGACGCAGGCCGATCTGGTACTGCGTATCAGCACCATCACAACGGTCCTCACGGTATTGCTTGCGTCGATTGCGGCGATCTCGCTCATCGTTGGCGGTATCGGCATTATGAACATCATGCTGGTATCGGTCACGGAACGGACGCGCGAGATCGGGTTGCGAAAAGCGATCGGTGCGACGGAGCAGAACATCATGCTCCAGTTTCTGCTCGAATCGGTGCTCCTGACCGCAATGGGAGGAGCCATCGGCATCATACTCGGTGCGTCGATATCGTTTGTCGCCGCCATCGTCCTGCGACAATCGTTGGGCGTGGCGTGGGACTTCGTGTTTCCGGTCTCCGCGGCAATCCTGGGCTTAAGCGTTGCGGCATTTGTCGGTCTTGCGTTCGGTCTCTATCCAGCGCGGAAAGCGGCGCTTAAGGATCCGATCGCAGCTTTGCAATACGAATAATTCATTTACATAATTCTTATGCGCACACCTCTGGTTCTGAAAATACAAACAGCGGTCCTTGTCGCCGGTACTGCATTCGCCTGGTACACCGTCGTCGTCGATTTCGTTCGTTTCTACGGATTCGAGGGAACCGTATTCAAGGTGCAGGATTGCATCGTGCCGAATCCGGTTACAACGCCGTGTTTCTACGGGGCGTGGGCGTTTCTGATAGCGCTTATCTGGACGCTGCGGCTTCTGAAGCGGCGGGTGTACTCTGCTTCCGGCATACGCAATCTCATGCTATTCCTTGCTGCCGGAACGATTTTCGCGTTCGGCAATTTTGGTTACGGATATATGAAATTTCTTGCGAACAGCGGCAAACCGACCGTCGGCTGTTCGGGGCTGCTCATGACGAATCCGTTCTTCACGCCGTGTTTCATCGGCGCGATGCTTTTTCTTGCCTCGCTTATTGTCAGCATCGTTGCCTGGCTCTCTGCCCGGAATACGGTACTGCCTGAGCAACTTTCCGTCCGTTAGAACTTTCCGTACGCCAGTTGTAAGAAATTTTTGAGAACCCGATCATCATTCGTCGGCATTCTTCCCCGCGCGAGCAGCTCGTCAAAATCGGAACCATGGTCTTCGTAATGAGTTCGGTATTGGAGGAGCCGTTCCCGGTAGTCGCGTTCGGTCAGTTCCGGGTGAAATTGCACGCCGTAAACAGTTGATTGGTCAGACATCCTGAAAGCCTGCATTGAACAGGTTTCATTCGTTGCCAGCGCGACGGTATTCTGCGGGAGATCGACGACGCTGTCGTTATGGCCGGCAATGGTGTAAAACGTCGGATTGACGCCGGTAAACAAAGGATCGCGCACCCCGGACGGCGTGAGCGTTATTGAGACCGTGCCGAGTTCGCGCTGCGCAGGATCGCGCACGACACGCGCGCCGATAATTTTTGCAAGCAGCTGGTGGCCGAAGCAGATGCCCAGGTACGGTATATCGCGCTCAAGCACCTCGCGGATATATGAGGAGAACGGGTCGAACCAGGCGTGATCATTCGTTAAACTGTTGTCACCGCTTCCCGCAACAATGATGCCTGCCAGCGTTGCGGGTTCGGGATACTCGTCGGCTGTCGTAAGAATATTTATAAACTGCAGTGTGTCATCGGGTAGACCCAGGGACGATCGAAAAGCGGCCTGCTCGTTTTGCTCAAGCACGCCGGTTCGGAACTGGGCAACCACAAGTTTTTTCATAGTTATGAATTGTAAGCGAAATAGGGGAAAAAGAAAAGTGCCGCAGGTTCTCCGACGTAGCGTCGGAGAACCTGCGGCGACTGACAGGGACTAGCAGTAAGCAAAGGCCTGGACAAGGCCCGGAACTCCTTCTTTGCGGAAGATGCTGCGCGCCGTTTCTGCAGGGACGGGTTTGCCCCCGGTAAGGCGGTGCGACATCTCCTTGAGCAACGGTGCCTCGTTGAGGTCGCGCTGGTAGAGTCCGGTGTAGGCGGTCGCAACCAGCGCTTTGGCGATGTCACCGACGAGAATGCCGTCGACTCTGCCGTTGAGGCCTTCCCTGATGCCTACTTTACGCATCCGTTTCCAGAATTCCCACGGGAAAGCGTCCACGGTCGTTGCGAGACCGCGCCACGCGGTGATGACGCCCGCGATAAGGACGGCTACGCCGATACCGACCTGTTGTGGCTGCTGGCAGCACATCCGGACTTCCTCGGTGCCGAAGACGCAGCGCGGACGAGAATCCCACCACACGGTGCCTTCATGTATGGCGATGATGCGCTTGAGGTAGTTCTGTGGCGCGTGGTTTGCTCCGAGGACTTCTCCGAGCGGCACATCGCATCTGATGAAGCGCTCCGGATGATGCGGATCGGGAAGCATGAACGTCTCGCATGACAGCATGGCAAAGAGGTAGTCGTCCACCGACGCAAATCGCCGCGGAGGTAGCGTGACGCGATTGGGGTCGCAGATTTCGTCCCAGAGCTCTTCGCGGACCGCGCTTCTGCCGTGCTCGTCCTCTTTCCCTTTCCAGATAGGGGAGTTCTGCATCAGCGCGATGAGCGGTCCGGTCATGGCATTCATGATCGTGGTGACCGGGATGATCTCGTCGCGGGTAATGGCGACGTGCACCTGCGTTGATGCGGTGATCGGCGCCATGTGGACGTTCGGCGAGAACCGGTCAATGATAATCCGGTAGCGGACTTTGCGTTGCCAGAGCGTTTCGTGGGGCTCCGTGACCGGATTGATGCCACTGCCGTAGATCAGGAAGCCGGCTTGCTTCGCAACCCGGACGACGAGCTTGATGAAAGCGGCCTGCCGCAGTGCGAGCACGTGGAGGTTGTGCGACGGTGCAAGATCGAGTTCCAGGGTTCCAAGACCAGCATCGGTTGTAAGATAGCCGAGATCGGGATGCTTGAAACCCTCCAGAATCCCGTCCTTGTGGACAGGGGTCCATCCCGGCTCATCGGCGAAGAACCGGAAAAACACTTCGGTGCTCCCCATGGTTCCGTCGGAATTGACGAGAAGGAGTTCCTCCTCGGTGCCGACGGTACGCGGTCCGTCGATCCGTTCGGGAAAGCCCGCGAGTACGACGGAACGGAGGCGGTCTACGGTGGTCTCTGGCCAGAACATGTTCCCCCTTTCTCCCTGTCGGGAGTTGTGCAGTGGAAGGTGATACTCCCTGGTGTTTCAAGGAACGAAACAAGCCGCCCGGATTTCAGGGCGGCTTGTGTTTTTACAAAAGAATTTCAATGCAACACTAGCCGCCGGATGCAATAATAAACAAGACGTACATGAGTCCCATTTGAGACGCAGTGCGCTTGTCAATTATTGTGGCGCAGTGGTGCATACGTTTGATACTAGCAGGGGATAAAAAGCCAGTCAACACCGTTTGGGGCAGACTGTGTTTCCGTGCTACAATACAGCAATTATGGCCTTTAAGCGCGTTCGCAATATTTTTGACCCGGATTCACCTGCGCCTTTTAGGTTATCCAGAAGCAAGATCGAGGAGTTCATGCGCTGCCAGCGCTGTTTCTATCTCGACCGGCGGCTCGGCGTGAGCCAGCCGGCCGGTTATCCGTTCAACCTTAACTCGGCAGTCGATGCACTGCTGAAAAAAGAGTTTGACGCGCATCGCGCCAATGGAAAGGCACACCCGTTGATGAAGACGTATCATATTGACGCTATTCCCTTTACCCATCCGGATCTCAATCGCTGGCGGGAGAATTTTGTTGGCGTGCAGTTTACCGACAAAATAACCAATTTGCTGGTTACCGGCGCCGTTGACGATATCTGGGTCAACCCTAAAGGCCAGCTTCATGTCGTTGATTATAAAGCCACCAGTAAGGATACCGAGGTGACCATTGATGCCGAATGGCAGGATTCGTATAAGCGTCAGATGGAGATCTATCAGTGGTTGCTGCGGAAGAACGGATTTGACGTTTCCGATACGGGATACTTCGTGTATTGCAATGGCCGCCGGGATGCGAAGGCCTTTGACGGCAAACTCGAATTCGACGTGAAAATCATTCCGTATATCGGCGATGCTTCATGGGTCGCACCGACGCTCAAAAAAATTCAGGCCTGTCTTGAGTCGGAAGCTATTCCGTCACCCGCGTCATCGTGCGAGTACTGCTCATACCGTCAGGCAGCCGCAGAGGTCGAATAGGAGGACTACCGCGTCGGCAGAAGCGGCGGAGTGGATGTTGCTTTTGTCGGATCGATGCCTACGAGATATTGCGCAGGCCAGTTCCGGTAGAAACTTTTAAATTCCTGCTTTTTTTCAGTACCATCGGCATACGTGACGGTATACGTCGCTATTGCCGTGCCTCCCGGATGCGGGGTCTCGATCCGTTTCGTTTCACCCGGAGGCAGGGTATCCGTTTCAACGTAGATCGCATCTCCCGCAGGCGTCTCGGTCAGCTTATGCGGTCCGTCAACATGCGCCGTACGCCCGTCAGGAGTTCCGTAAAAATTGAACGTGATTTTGTCGCCTTCAACGGATCCCTGAATGAGAATCGCCGCTGGCGTGTCGTTCAGGAATCTGAAGTCCGGAGCCGGGTTATAAATGGTAGCGTCAAGGCCGGGCCCTATAAAGTTGCCCTCACCGTCGCGCTCGTAATAAATGACGCGGTACGAGTGGTTTTGCCGCCGGGTGATCGGCAGTCCGGTGTTGAGTGCAGCCCGGAAGAGCGTCGTCGATACCTGGCACAGGCCCCCGCCGAATTCCGGCACGGTTCTGTTTTCTTTGATCACGAGTTCGGGGAGATAGCCGCTCGTATTGTCGACGGTGCCAAGGGCCTGGAGTGTAGAAAATTCTTCGCCCTTCGGAACAATGATCCCGGTCAGGAATTTAACCCCGTTCTTTATGTTCGAGATGCGGTTCTTGGGGCTGCCCGTGAATCGGGTGCTGGCGGTGCCGATGAGCTCGACAATGCCGAGTTCCTGCGCCGAGGTGTCCGTGACGTCGGGTTTTTTCACAACAACCGGAAGCGAGATCGATACGATGGGTTCGTCGTCCGTTTTTCGTTTTTCGAGAGTGTCGGTGATGAGCGCCACCGTCTGTGATTGATCGAGGCTCCTGCCCGATCGCGGGGCGGTGAACTCGGTTACCTTGCCGTCAACAACGGTAATCTTCGGCTCCTGCGGATCTGCGTTCAGGAGCGTCGCGAGATTCGTGACGTATTGACTCAGGAGCTGCTGATCGATGCGTACGTCGAGTTTTTGTCCTGCCGGTACGCTGTCGATCCAATCGCCGATTTGCGTCTTGGTAAGCGTAAAGCTGTAATGCCCGGACGTCATCGTGAGCGGTTCGGCGAGAATCAGCTCTGCCTCTTGTTTGGCGCGCGGCGCTTCTTTCGTCGAGACCGTCGGAGGCATGAAGGTGAGCGATTGTGATACCGTCTCGGCCTTGTCACTCTGGATCGCCTTCAGGACCGCCTGCACGGCTGCGGGTCGATCCAGGAGAAAACCCGGTTTGGTATCGGAAAGCACTGTGACATCACTGCCCTCGATCTTTAAACGGACATCCAATCCCGGCTCGTCGACCGAAGTCGCGATGGTGTCGACTTCGTACTGTAGTTTTTGGATGTTGAGCCGCGCCGGGATCGATATGTCCATTGGCACGAGCGCCAGCATGGCGAGCTCGGCCAAACTTTCAACGGGGTTCAGTCGTCTGCCCGTGTTCCATGCGGCAGCAATCGCTCCGTCGATGTCATAGTCGAGGTCAATATCGGCAGATTGTATCTGATACGGTTCCCCGTCGATCGTCAGGCGCGTACCGTTCTCAAGCCGTGAAGCTGCCCATGACTGTACCTTTTGCTGCGCCTGCGCCCTCGTTAAGCCGCCGACGGGCATATGCTCAATAAGCACGTGGCCACGAATGGTTGGAGAGGCGTACGCGTAGGAAAGCGTCCCCACTATTCCAAGAGCAACCGTCAGATAGACGGCCGAGTGGAATTTTATCGATACGGGGGTTTCGGACACGGCGTAATAACGTAAAAGTTACGTGCATCGTATCGCACCTGTATCAAAAAATCAATAAAAATGGGGTATTCGCAGGCGGCTTGTTTTACGATATACTCAGTATTACCATAGTATGAATATCGCAGTCGTCGGTGCGTCCAATAACCCGGATAAGTACGGCAATACCATTGTCCGGCATTTGCTTGCAGACGGACACACGGTGTACCCGGTCAATCCCAAGGAAAAGATAATTTTGGGATCGCCCTGCTATCGAAAAGTTGGCGATATTGAAAGCAATGTCGATGTCGTTGATATCGTTGTCCCGCCGAAGATTACGCTTAAGGTGCTCCGGCATATCCGGTCCCTTGGTCGGCTGAACGTTTGGATACAGCCCGGTGCGGAATCCCGCGATGTCATTTCGTATCTGGAGCGGCACAGTGATGATTTTGGGATCATCACGTATAACCAGTGCATCATGACCAGTCTTGATCGCGTGTATCCGAACGCCGTTACCGCATGACAACGCGGAATTCTTGCTTTTTTGAGGGCGTACAGTACAATGGGGGAGGTTAAAAATTAAAAACAAACACCTATGGCCTTTGCGATGATGGTGACCCTGATCGGCTTTCTGCTCCTGCTGGACAAACTCGGCATCATCTCGAGCAGCGTCTGGGGATTCTTTTGGCCGCTGCTCATCATCTGTATCGGTCTTTCCATGATGTTTAATAAGTTGCAGCACGATCATTATTTTGACGAGTGCTGCTTCCGCGGTGATCACGGGAACGGCCGTAAACATTCTCACCGCAAGCGCTAAGCAGCGCATAAGCGGCTTACGTAATGGACTCAGTACGCCTCGATCGGCTAAGCGAGAACGTCGGTCACGATGTTCGCGTCTTGGCTTGGGTATATAACATCCGATCCTCCGGAAGGATGTTTTTTTTGCAATTGCGCGACGGTCACGGATGGGTTCAGGCGGTCGCTTCGCGCGACGAGGTTACCGCAGTCGTCTGGGAGCGACTGTCGGAACTGACGGAAGAGTCGTCAATCGATGTGCAGGGCACGGTGACGAAACACCCGAAACAGAATGCGTTCGAGGTGCAACTCAAGGACATCACCATCGTGCACCGATCGGAGGAGTATCCGATCAGCAAAAAGGAGCATGGAGTCGATTTCTTGCTTGATCACCGGCATCTGTGGCTCCGTTCCAAACGCCAGTGGGCGATCCAGCGGATCCGTAATACGCTCATCCAGGGCATCTATGATTTCATGGAGCAGGAAGGTTTTTTAAAGATCGATTCGCCGATACTGACCCCGAACGCGTGCGAGGGAACCTCCGAATTGTTCATGGTCCCGTACTTTGATCAGACCGCGTATTTGTCGCAGTCGGGACAGCTGTATCTTGAAGCGGCTATTTTCGCGCACGGCAACGTGTTCGATTTCGGTCCCGTGTTCAGGGCGGAGAAATCAAAAACAAGGAGACACCTGACGGAGTTTTGGATGATGGACGCGGAGATGGCTTTTGCAACGCACGAGGATACTATTGCCGTGCAGGAAAAACTGGTCACCTTTCTGATTGCGAAGGTGCTCGTCCAGAACCGTGACGATCTTACTACCCTTGAACGCGATGTGGCACCGCTCTTGAAAATCACGCCTCCTTTTATCCGTCTTTCGCACGAAGAAGCGGTTACACGTCTGCATTCGCTCGGTTCCGACATCAAACCGAACGACGATCTGGGCGGCGACGACGAGACGCTGCTCACGGCGCAGTTCGACAAACCAGTCATTGTTGAAAAATATCCCGCAGCGGTGAAAGCATTTTATATGAAGCGTGATCCCGCGAACCTGTCGCGCGTATTGTGCGATGATATGCTGGCGCCCGAAGGATACGGCGAGATCATCGGCGGATCGCAACGCGAGGATGACTATGCGGTTCTGAAACAGCGCATCGAGGAGCAAAAGCTCCCGCTTAAAGATTTTGAGTGGTATCTGGATCTTCGTCGGTACGGTTCCGTGCCCCATTCCGGCTTTGGACTTGGACTTGAACGTCTGGTATCATGGATAGGTGGGCTAAAACACGTCCGTGAGGCAATACCCTTCCCGCGGACGATTTATCGGCTACGGCCTTAATCAAATAACCAAACGTATGAAAAATACGCTCAAGCAGTTGATGTACCTCGTACCGCTGTTCGTCGCAACACGGGCTGGCGCACAGGTATCCATCGACTTTCCGACAAACTTTGCGGGCTTCAGCTCGCAGAACGTAAAGGTTACGATCCAGAATGTCATCAGGATTATCCTGGGATTCTTGGGTATTATCACGGTCATTATCATCCTCTATGGCGGTTTTATCTGGATGAGCTCGTTCGGTGAGGAAGATAAGATCGATCACGCAAAGAAGATGATCAGTGCAGGCGTCGTGGGGCTTGTCGTAGTGCTTACTGCCTATGCGATCTCCAACTTCGTCATCGCCTCGGTTACAACGGCGGTCTAACGGATCGCAAAGCACATGAAGCAGTTCATACACGAGCTGGGGGAGCCGCTGGTGGGCGCGGAGGTTGTGCTTGCCGGCTGGGTTGCGAATCGCCGGAATATGGGTAAGCTCGTGTTTCTTGACCTGCGCGACAGTACCGGTGTCGTGCAGGTCGTTTGCGTTCCTGCCGAACTTTCAAAGGACGGCGCGGATGCTGCGGCCGAGATACGACCGGAGTTCGTGATAACCGTGCGCGGTACGGTCGCAAAGCGCAACGCCAAACAAGTGAATCCCAAAGCGCCTTCCGGCGGTATCGAGGTTTTGGCAAAGGAGATTACCATTATAACCCGTGCCAAGACACCGCCTTTTGAAATCGATAACGAAGACCGGCAGGCCAACGAGGAGCTGCGATTAAAATATCGCTATTTGGATTTGCGGCATGAGCGAATGACGAAGAACATTCGGGTACGTTATCGTATCATGCACCATGTTCGGCAGTATTTGAACAAGAAAGGATTCGTGGAAATTCATACGCCGATACTTTCTAAATCCACGCCCGAGGGTGCGCGCGATTATCTGGTGCCGTCGCGTTTGCATAAAGGTAAATTTTTCGCGTTGCCGCAGAGCCCGCAGCAGTACAAGCAGCTTTTGATGGTTGCCGGCTTTGAACGGTATTTTCAG
>MHKK01000010.1:543-5984 GCA_001818365.1 Candidatus Komeilibacteria bacterium RIFCSPHIGHO2_01_FULL_52_14 | reverse complement strand
TAGGAAGTTTATAGCCGGAGTAAGTTTGGGCATAGGTATCCTTATGGCTTTTGGTGGGTTTATCATGGTTAGAGCGATCGCACC
This sequence comes from Candidatus Komeilibacteria bacterium RIFCSPHIGHO2_01_FULL_52_14, assembly GCA_001818365.1. Classification (GTDB taxonomy): domain Bacteria; phylum Patescibacteriota; class Patescibacteriia; order UBA1558; family 2-01-FULL-52-15; genus 2-01-FULL-52-15. The sequence continues at coordinate 5,900 of MHKK01000010.1, read as the reverse complement.
TGGTATAACGGCAGATCCGACATTCGGACCGATCGCCCCGATGAGCCTGATCAGCGGTGATGTGCAGGTCAATTTCGGCATTGCCTGCAACTGGGCAGGCGAGGAGGGTAAGCAGATGGCGTGTGATCCGTCAGGCAGCTCGTCGGGTTGCGTCTCCATGAACGTAACCTGCGAAGACGGGGTTGTCACCAGAATGCGCAGTGGAGTGATTTTTGCGGGAGGCGGCGGTATTAATTGCAGCACCTCATGCGGCACTGTATGGTGAAGGCGTTGTCCGGAATAAAAAAAATTTTTCTCAATGGTGCCTTGTATGGCGCAGGTGTTCTTGCTGTTTTAGGAATTTTTTTACTTGTCCGTGCGCAGATTCAGCCCGGAGCGGTGCAGTCGCCGAATTTCGGGCCGCCGACGGACGTTGTTGTAGACACAGGTCGTATCCCGTGTGACTGGAGCGGGCTTGAGTATAAACGGTTCGGGCCAGATTATAATCCGAGCGGCTGCGGTAATGATGACGAGCGTATCGCTGCCTCAATTCTCGTGCAATGCACGAACGGTTTTGTTTCTGGCTTCAGCACCGGTTTTGCCTGGTACAACGTAGGGCCGACGTGCGTATCCTGCAGTCCGGGAACGTATCCCTGCACGATGTGGAACTAGGTATGACAAAAACAACACCATCGTTAAAACGGACGATAGTAAGAAATGTGGTATTCGGTATCGTCATCGGCGGCTTCGTCGTTACTTCCTTTCATTTTGTCGCGCGAGCGGTTTCGCCCGGAACCGTTATCAACCCGACATTTGCGCCGACGCAAGATGATGTTTCGGGCGGCTTTGGGATACCCTGTAATTGGTCCGGTCAGCAGATGAAGCTTATGTGGACCGATGGTGGCGGAGATCAAGGATGTATGGGTTTGCTTATGACGTGCACAGGCAACGTTATTACCGCCATTAACACCGGTATTTTGCAATTGCAGGAAGGCGGCGGCGTCAACGTTGCCGCCTGCGGAACTCCGTTTTGAGTTTGCCGGCTAAATCCGCAGCTCAAGGACGCGGGCTTTTCCGGACAGATCGGGGTGCACGCGACGGCGTGCAGCAGGAATAAAATTTTGGCAAAATGCTTCAAGCTCCGCTGCGATCACGGGGCTTATTTCGATAAAGATGACGCCGTGCGGCTCGATGACGTGCGGAAGTGCGGTGATAAATTTTTCATACAACTCCAGCCCTTTCTCGCCGCCATGCAGCGCCATCTTTGGTTCGCGGGCAATGCTCGGCTCCGAGAGCTCGTGCGTGGCCAGGTAAGGGAGATTGGCGACAATGATATCGAATCGGCGCGTCTGAAGCCGTTCCAACAGATTCGAACTCAAGAAATGAATGGCTGTGTGTTTCTGCCTGGCGTTTTCGCGTGCGACAGAAAGTGCTCGCCGCGATATATCGCTTGCAAAGAAACTGAAGCGCCGCGCATCGGGCACCGATTTTGCGATCGCAATAATGATGTTTCCGCAGCCGGTGCCGACGTCAAGAATCGATGCGGTACTACGTACGTGCAGCTCCCGGAGCGTCAGCTCAACCAGCAATTCGGTTTCTGGCCGCGGCACAAGCGTGTCTTTGGTGACGAGAAACCGCATGCCGTAAAATTCCCTGTAGCCGAATACGACCGCGAGCGCGTAGCCGCGGGCCCGTTTTCGCGCAAGACGCATGCAGCGCCGTTCGTCAAGAACGGAGAGTGCTTTTTCGGAATGGACCAGCACCGCCGCGCGACTGAAACCGAGGACATGTGCAACGATGAGCTCCGCTTCGCTCTGCGCGTCAGGGATCTCCCGGAGCTCGTTGCGTATCAGATCAATTGTCGTTCTGACGGTTCGCATGATGCTGTTTTTCAGCTGCTTGAAGAACCAAAATCATCGGGTCCAGGTCGCCGTTCATAATCCGGTCTATGCCGTGAAAGCTTTCTTTGATGCGGTGATCGGTCACCCGGTCCTGCGGGAAATTGTAGGTCCGGATTTTTTCACTCCGATCGCCGGTGCCGACCTGTGATTTTCGGGATTCAGCACGCTCGCGCGTTTTTTTCTCCTGTTCCATAGCGAGAAGCCGTGAACGGAGGATGAGGAGGGCCTTTGCTTTGTTTTGTAGCTGTGAGCGCTCATCTTGGCAGGCGACCACAAGACCGGTGGGGAGGTGCGTAATCCGGACCGCCGAGTAGGTGGTGTTGACCGACTGCCCGCCATGCCCGCCGGCCATAAAGGTATCGATCCGCAGATCCTGCGGTTTGAGCTCGATGTCGACTTCTTCGGCTTCCGGCAGTACCGCAACGGTTGCCGCCGATGTGTGCACGCGTCCGGATTTTTCGGTTTCGGGCACGCGCTGCACCCGGTGCACGCCCATCTCGTATTTCAGCATGCGGTACACGCGTTCGCCCTCTATTGAAAAAATGACTTCCTTATAGCCGCCCAAGCCGGTTCTGTTGGTGCTTGCGAGATCGCATTTCCAGCCGTGCTGCTCCGCATAACGGCTGTACATACGGAAAAGTTCTGCGGCAAAAAGCGTCGACTCGTCGCCGCCGGTGCCGGCGCGGATTTCCACGATAACATTTTTATCGTCATTCGGATCGGCCGGATGCAGCAATTCACCGAGCGCATTTGACAGCTCTTGTTCGCGGACATCCAGTCGCGCCAGCTCTTCCCGCGCAATTCCCGCGAGTTCCTCGTCTTGTGTCGCCTTGAGTTCTGCGTTCAGCGAGTCCCGCTCTTTTTTCGCGTTCTCGATCTCATCTCCAAGATCGACGATCTGTTTCGTTTTTGCGTACTCGCGTGAAAGCTGCGCGTATTTTTTCGTATCGGAAAACGCATCCGGCGCATTGAGCCGGGTATTCAGTTCCGAAAGTTTTTTGCGGATGAGAGAAAGGTCCATTGTTGTTTCATTATACCTTATTGTACCCCCGCCGCCTGCGGGGCGGGTGCGTATTTGCAACTGCTTATATTTCGCTGTTGCTTCATACGCAGGCAAATACGCAAAAAGCCCCTCGCCGTGCGGCGTGCAGGGGCTCTTGCGGAACAGTTACTTTTTGTCCTTGACTTTTGAAACTTTGCGGGCGCTGGCCTTGGCCCGTTTGGCCTTCTTGCCGACGCGGACTTTTGATACCTCTTCCTGCTTGCTGACCAGCCGCTTGAAGCGGTCAACGCGGCCAGCCGTATCAACGAGCTTGTCCTTTCCGGTGTAGAACGGATGACAATTTGAACAAATTTCAATATGGATCTCCTTGACGGTAGATCCTATGGAATGGACTTTGCCGCATGCGCACTTGATCTTCGCATCGGCAAAATAGGTTGGATGGATTTTTTCTTTCATAAATTTCAGTGGTCATAGGATACCAGATAGTTACCGGAACGTCAAGATTCGCGGTCCGGATGTGCCGGTTATTGTCAGATACGGTTTTGCGTGGTATACTCTTGTCGGTCTAAAATCGGGCTATTTTAATTCGCTAATACAAGCTCCGCTTTTTTGCGGAGCGCAATCACCCATGCCGGCACCTAGGGCAGCCGACCCCCTCTCATTCATTAGAATGAGCATCGGCGCCGCTGGCAGAGGATAAAAGGGAGAAACAATCATGAATACAGTCACAGAAAAACAGATGGCCGTGCCGTCGCTTGAGGAGATGCTTCAGGCAGGCGTGCACTTTGGCCATCAGTCATCCCGGCGTCATCCCAAGATGAAGCCGTTTATATTTACCAAGCGCAATAACATTCATGTTATTGACCTGGAGTCCACGCAGACAAAACTGGTTGAAGCGCTGGATTTTGTGCGGCAGATCGTCGCCAACGGCGGTGTCATTCTGTTCGTTGCCTCCAAGAAGCAGGCACGGCAGATCGTGAAAGAAGCCGCAGACCGCTGCGGCATGCCGTACATCGTCGGCCGTTGGATCGGCGGCATCTTTACGAATTTCGATCAGGTGGGAAAGCTTCTGACGACACTCAAGCGCCTGGAGACAGAGGAGAAGGACGGGACCTGGCAACGGTATACCAAAGGCGAACAGATGGATTTTAAGAAAGAACAGAACCGACTTCGTGAATTCGTTGGCGGCATCCAGAACATGACCAAACTGCCGAAAGCGATCTTCGTCGTTGACATCAAGAAAGAAAAAACGTCCGTTGCAGAGGCAAACAAGAAGAACATCCCGATCATTGCGATGACCGACACGAACGTGAATCCGAGTTTGGTGCAGTATCCGATTCCCGCGAACGACGATGCGATGAGCTCGATTGCGCTGATCGCGAACTGCATTGCCGACGCTACGATCGCGTCCCGCGAAGCGGCAAAGGCAAAGACGGAAGTCGTATAAATTTTTTGGAGGCAGTATGGCAGATCTAGCTTTGGTTAAAAAAATCAGAGAACTGACCGGCGCCGGCATGGTAGACGTGCAACAGGCGCTTATTGAAAGCAAGAACAACGAGGCGAAAGCCATCGAGATTTTGCGCAAGAAAGGACAGAAGATAGCCGACAAACGGCAGGGCCGTGACGTGAAAGAAGGCGTCATTGATTGTTACATTCACGGTAAGAAAGCCGCGATAGTCGCGTTGGGATGCGAGACGGATTTCGTGGCGCGCAACAGCGATTTTAAAGCATTCGCGCATGAGCTCGCCCTGCAGGTAGCTGCAACCGCTCCCCAGTATGTTTCTCCCGATGAGATACCAGCTGACATTATTGAGAAAGAAAAGGAGATCTATCGGGCGCAGGTGAGGGCAGAAGGCAAGCCGGAAAAAATGCTTGATAAGATTGTCGAGGGCAAACTCGCGAAGTTCTATTCCGAAACGTGTTTGCTCAAACAGGTTTCCATCAAAGACGACAAAAAGACCATCGAGCAGCTCTTGACCGAGCTCATTGCCAAGATTGGCGAGAACATCAAGATAGTAAAGTTCGTCTACTTTACGTTATAAAAAGTGCGTCATTGCCTGCCTGTCGGCAGACAGGCGAGGAAGTCGAGCTCTGCTCGACGACGTGGCAATCCCGCTGAGATTGCCGCGGTCTCGACTTCGTCGGGCTTCGCAATGACAGAAACGATTTTCGTTTACGAGATTCGCGTGAGAATCGCGTAGCCTCTTTGTTTTTATCACCGGGTGTCGTATACTTATCACTATGAAACAAATCCGTTATCGTCGCGTCCTGCTCAAACTTTCCGGAGAACTGTTCGGCGATGCTGCACATGGCGGCATCGATGTGAAGCGTTCGGCTCTTGTTGCCCGTACGGTGAAGTCCCTGCTCAAAAACCGTGTCCAAGTAGGCGTTGTTGTTGGTGCAGGGAATATTTTCCGCGCCCGGGTGGACAAAGACGGAGCCATCGACCGCGTTGCCGCCGATCATATGGGCAT
>MHKK01000010.1:0-468 GCA_001818365.1 Candidatus Komeilibacteria bacterium RIFCSPHIGHO2_01_FULL_52_14 | reverse complement strand
ATAGTGGAGGACTATGTCCATAAAAGAGCCATCAAGCATCTTGAGCGGGGCCGTGTATGTATTTTTGCAGCAGGAACCGGCCGGCCGTACTTTACGACGGACACCGCCGCGGTCGTCCGGGCGCTCGAAATAAAAGCCGACGTCGTGCTTAAGGCAAGCGACGTTGACGGCGTATTCGATAAGGATCCGCACCGTTTCAAATCGGCTAAAAAATTTGCGACGTTGACGTTTGACGAAGCGCTCAAGCGGAAGCTTGCGGTTATGGATGCAACGGCGTTTGCCTTGGCGCAGGAAAATGAAATGCCGATCATCGTTCTCAGATTCAGCGAGAAGAACGTCGTTAACGCGGCACTCGGCAAAAGGGTTGGAACGTACGTGCGGTAGCTTTTGGCGCTGTGCACGTCGGTTGACAAAATAGCTCAAAAAAGCTATACTTTTTCGTCATTTGTTCCCGAACATAGTTCTCAT
>MHKK01000009.1 GCA_001818365.1 Candidatus Komeilibacteria bacterium RIFCSPHIGHO2_01_FULL_52_14 | reverse complement strand
GCGGGCGGAAGGGGGGGGTGGGGGGAATTCCGCCCGCCGAGCCCAGCCAGTTCCGTTCGGATATTTTCAAACAGACACCGCCACCCTTCGCTCGCGGAGCGAGCTTCGGGTGGCCTACGGCCAGCCGAATTGCCCGAAGGGCAGGAAGGGTAGTCCACCGAAGCTTTATGCGAAGGTGGACAATAATGAAAAGTTAACGAAAAGCGATTATGTACTTTGTATACTTATTACGTTTAGCAAACCGGAAAATCTATACGGGTACAACACACGACCTTAAGGAGCGACTCAGGGAACACACACAAGGCATTGCTCTTGCGACGCGCAGGTTAAGACCAGTAAAGTTAATATGGCATTGCGCATTTCCAACCCGTCTTGAAGCTCGTCGATTTGAAAAATATCTTAAAACGGGGTCGGGTCAGGCGTTTCGCAATAGACATTTAGTTTAACATAGTATCGGACGAATCTCGCCGCTTCCGCCAATTTAATATCGACGATGAGAATCCATGCCCCGTACCATCGCGGGGCGATTGGTGCGGGGCCGTCCCCTTGAAGTTTTATTAAATAGGATTAGGGTACATAATGGTCGATGTAGATAGTATCTATTATAAATAACAACACAATACCTATGAAAAAAATGAGCAAAAAAATGGAAGTAAAAAGTTTTACGTCCCCGGACGAAGTAAGAACGTTCGAAAAAGGAAAGGTAGAACTGGTTAAAATCGGAGGCGCGATGGTTGGCAAAGCGACCTTTGATCCGGGATGGAAATGGTCTGCGCACGTAAAGCCGCTCGCTAAAACCGAATGGTGCGAAGCCCCTCATTTCCAGTACCTCGTATCGGGAACAATGCACGTCGTAATGGCTGATGGTACGGAAACAGATTTAACGCCCGGTAGCGTATCCTTGCTGCCATCGGGCCATGATGCCTGGGTGGTTGGAAACGAACCGGTAGTTGGGGTTGATTTTCAGGGGATGGTTGACTACGCCAAGAAAGCTTAGTGAGCCGGGCCGGCTGAAGCCGGTGGGCTTTTAACTATACGCCGCCTCACCCAAAAGTGAGGCGGCGTTGTTTATGACTTCGGAAAAAATTTGTCGCCAAACGTGCTCAACGAAGCTTTAACGAAGTTGGGGACGAAGGGGAGACGGGCAATTTTTAAATCCCTGACGTATCGTTAGACATTTTTTTGTTTGCCATGATACCGTAACTGTGTGAGCTAAAAATTCATGGCTCTGGCAAAATTGTCATAGATTGGGCATACTGACTACTAGATACTATTATCGTATGTTTCAGGCAAAAAAGAATCTGCTCGTAATGAGTTTCCTGCAGGCAATCGCGACCGCGGCCTACGTTGCCGTGATCGGTTGGCTTCTGTATAACGGGCAAATGATTTTCGACAGAATGCAAACGGTTCTTGCGCCGATCGCGTTTCTCATGTTGTTTGTTCTCTCGGCCGCAATCACCGGAACGCTGGTGCTGGGACGGCCGGTGCTGTGGTACTTAAGTGACCGCCGGAGCGAGGCGGTGACGCTTTTTTCGCTGACGCTCGGATGGCTGACTCTCTTTACGTTGCTTCTGCTCACGACGCAAGTTCTTTTCTGACGTGACGAATTCTCCTGCGAGCGCATGATAGCATCCTTCAAACGCGTCATTATTTTTATCACGCTGGTTTTTGTTGCGAGCGGCTGTGTTCAGGTGCCCCGCCGGGCAAGCACCTCGCTGCCCTCCGAGAAAGCCGCGTCTCCTTCCGCACAAGCAGGAGATCTGGCCGGAGAGCCACAGGTCGAGCCAGATAGCATTTCCCTTCCTGCACTGGCTGAAAAGGAATTGGATGGCAATAGTTTGACCCTGGGCAAGGTGCTTGCCGGCAATAGCGCGTACACGCGCTACTATAGTACATACAACTCCGGCAGGTTTAAAATTTCAGGCATTATGAATGTGCCGACGGGCAAAGGTCCGTTTCCGGTGCTTATTTTGAATCACGGGCATATCGATACAGCGGTGTATACCAATGGCCGCGGGTTAAAGCGTGAACAGGATTATCTTGCCCGTCGCGGGTATGTGGTGCTCCACCCCGATTACCGCAATCACGCCGACTCCGATAAGGACCCCGACGACGAGTACTCGCTGCGCTTCAGTTATACGGAGGACGTCATCAATGCGGTGCTTGCCGTGAAGAATTCCGGTTTTTCGTTTGTCGACCCGGAACGGATCGGTATGCTGGGACATTCGATGGGCGGCGGGATCGCGCAGAACGTGATGGTGGCCAAGCCCGATCTGGTAAAAGCCTTCGTCTTGTTCGCGCCGGTGAGCAGTCAGTATCGCGATAATTTTGAGAAGTGGGTACAGAGACGCGCGGAGATCGCCGATGTAATTATTCGGGAACACGGAACGCCCGAAAGCAATCCCTCGTTTTGGGACAATGTCTCGCCGATCAATTTCTTGGATCGCGTTGTGGCACCTGTCCAGATTCACCACGGAACCGCCGATCAATCGGTTCCGCTTGCATGGTCTCAAAAGCTTGACGACGCGCTCGAGCGCACAGGCGCCGAGCATCAGCTGTACGTCTACGACGGAGAGCCGCATGAATTCATTAATGCGTGGCCACTCGTCATGCAGCGCACCGTTGATTTTTTTGACACACAGGTGAAAGCGCAGTAACCTTGAGTCAACTGCTATGAAGATACAAAAATACTATCATTCGTGCATCGGTATCGAGAAAGACGGCAAACGGCTGCTGATTGATCCGGGCTCGCTCGCGTTAAGCGAGGGAAAGCTGAGCGTAGAGGATATCGGTGCCGTTGATGCCATTTTACTCACGCATAAGCATCTTGATCATTATGACCCTGTGGTGCTACGTGCCTTGATGCAGCTCGCGAACCCGGTTATTATTACGCATCAAGAGGTTGGTGCGGAGCTAAGGAGAGCATCGATCCCTTATGAGCCGATAGAGGCGCTTACAGGGCTGCAGGCGGCGGGGTTCACGATACAGGCATTTCAGGCGCCGCATGGCCCGATACCCGCAGCCGTTCCTTATAATCTGGCCTATTCTATCGACGGGACCGTGTTCCATCCCGGGGATTCTATAGAGGCGTATCCGGACAAGAGGTATCCGATACTCTTGCTTCCGATTGCGGGCCCGTGGCTGCGGCTGATCGACGCTCTCGCGTACGCCAAAAAATTGCAGCCGCGCACGGTGATCCCCATACACGACGGTATCATCAGGAATTTCATGCTGCAGCGCATGTACGACAATATGTGCCACCCGCAGTTTGAGGAGGCAGGCATCGAGTTTCGTCCGCTGGCACCCCACGAGTTTTTGGAAACATAAGAGCTTCGACTCCCCGCCGAATCAACGGCTTTGTATAAATCTTCTCGATTAGGTAGCATAAGAGAGGACGTTTTCGACTATGGCAAAACGAATACTGGTCTATACGCTGACTTACGCCCCGTTTATCGGCGGGGCAGAGGGCGCCCTGCAGGAATTGGTCCGGCGGATACCGGCGGAGGAGATCGATTTTGACATTGTGACGCTTCGCTTTGATTCGAGCTTGCCGCGTGTTGAAGTCATCGGGAACACGACGATCTATCGTGTCGGATTTGCCTCAATGTCTCCTGTGGTGGCGGATCTGTATAGGTTCCCCCTGTCACTCAATAAATATTTGTTTCCAGTGCTTGGTTGGTTGCACGGTTTGTTCCTGCATCGCAGAAAAAAATACGACGCCGTGTGGTCGATAATGGCAAACTATGCGGGATTCGCGGCATTGTTTTTTAAACTCGGCGCTCCGGAAGTGAGATTGTTACTGACGCTGCAGGAAGGCGATCCGCCGGAGCATATCCGGAGGCGTGTCGGTATCTTCTATCCCGTGTTCCGTCTGCTGTTTAAAAAAGCGGACTTGGTGCATACCATCTCGACGTTCCTTGCATCCTTTGCAAAAACGGAAGGATATGCGGGAACGCCGGTTGTCGTTCCGAACGGCGTCGATCTCGAGCTTTTCAGCGCACCGCAGCCGGAAAAAACGGTCGCCTCGCTTCGCAAACATCTGCATAAGAAGAACACCGACGTATTTTTAATCACGTCTTCGCGCCTGGTTCATAAGAACGCCGTCGATATCTGCGTTCAGGCGATGCCGCTGCTGCCGAAACGGGTTCGGCTGCTCGTCGCGGGCGCAGGCCCCGATGACTGGAAGCTGAAGCTCTCGGCGATAGAGTTCGGCGTGCAGGATCGCGTCGTATTCCTGGGGCACATCAATCAGCGCGAGTTGCCGGCGTATCTCGCGGTATCGGATATTTTTGTCCGGCCGTCGCGATCCGAAGGCATGGGCAACTCCTTTATCGAAGCCATGGCCGCTGGTATTCCGGTCATTGCAACGCCTGTCGGGGGGATCATCGATTTTTTGTTTGATCCCAAGATTTCATCGGGACACGAGCCGACCGGCCTTTTTTGCGATGTCGAGAGCCCGGAAAGTTTGGCGGCGTGCGTGACGCGGCTCACGGACGATGTGGCGCTACGTGACAAACTGGTCGTACAGGCGAAAAAAATCGTTTTTCAGCGGTATTCCTGGGAGCATATCGTCTCGCGCATGCGACAGGAAATTTTTATACCGCTCCTGGACGGGCAAAAGAAATAGTATGCAATTCAGCATCATTATTCCTACAAAGAACGAACTTGCCAATATGAAACGGCTGCTGCCGCAGTACGACGCGCTGCGCGGAGCCGCATCGTATGAAGTAATTGTTGCCGACGGAGCGTCGACGGACGGAACGATTCAGTATGCCCGGACCATCACGAATCGCGTCGAGGTGAAAACGAAACAGGAACGGGAAACCATCGGTGAAGGCCGGAACCGGGGAGCGGCCGTTGCGCAGGGCGATGTTCTGGTTTTTGTCGATGCCGGTGTGCGTATTCCGGACGTGCCGGGGTTTTTCCAGGCCATCACCCGGCATTTTACCGATACGACCGTCGTCGCGGCGGTTCCCCGCGTCAGCATCGATCCGGGTGTGGCGACTTTCGCGGACCGGCTTGTGCACGGAACCGTGAATCTGCTCATCCGGGCGAGCAACGCACTCGGCTGGGGATCGGGCAAAGGTGAAACGCAGATCATACGGCATAGTGCTTTTCAAAAAGTAGGCGGTTACAATGAAAAATTAGTCGCTGCAGAGGATCACGATATGATGATGCGGCTTTCGAAGATCGGAAAGGTGAAATTTCTGCCGGAGCTTACGGTCTACGACGATCCGAGCAGGTACAGAAAATTGGGCTACCCGCGCGTTATCGGCCTGTGGATTCTGAACTGGTTTTCGATGCGTATTTTCCGGCGGTCATTCAGCAAGGAGTGGAAACGCGCGACCTAATCCCTGCTGTGTGCAACGACGAGCGCCGTTACCCGTCGCGCTCCCGCCGCTTTGAGGGCCCGGGCGGCATCTTCCAGTGTCGCGAAAGTCGTGGTAACGTCGTCCAGCAATAGAACGTCGCGAGGACTTTTTTGCGTGCAACGGAACGCAGCGGTCATGTTTTTGAGCCGTTTCGCCCGTTTCAGCCGTGTTTGGGAGGGCGTATAGCGTGTTCGCACAAGGAGCTCGCTGACCTGCAGAGATGAAGTTTTTGCCAGTGATTGTGCAATGAGCGAACTCTGGTTGAATCCGCGGAGCGCTTTTTTTCTCCAGTGGAGCGGTACCGGCACCACGATGTTTGACGACTGCGGAAATGCGTCCAGCGAGCGCCTTAACGCGTTGGCAAGACAGGGAACGAGAAGCGTTACACCCTCGTATTTGAGTGCCCGCAGGGCAGCTGAAACCGGAGTCCGCTCATACCGTGCAGCAATGATGCACGCGTGCAGAGAAGGCGCTGGATTGAGCACTATTTTTGGCGCGTCAAGCGTAAAAGAGGTAACGCACGTGTTGCACAAAACATCACCGTATCGTTTGCACGAAACGCAGAACAGCGGAAAGAACAGATCAATGAGCGGTGCGAACAGTGCTGATAAGATCATAAAACAGGGCATGGAGCCCTGTTTTATCGATAAGAATTTTTATTTGGCGAAAACGATCTCCGAATTTTTAACCGTAACGCGAATCGGCAGTTTTTTCGCGAGCCCTCCCGAAATAAGATTGCCGGCAAGCGGGTTTACGACATAGTGTTCGACTGCGCGCTTGAGCGACCGGGCGCCTTCCTGTGGTCGGAAGTGTTTGACGAGCGCAGTTACCGCTGCTGGATCGAACGTCATTTCGAGTTGCCGCGACGAAAGAAGCCGCTGCTGTACCAATTGTAGTTCGCGCAGAATGATTTTTTTGGCTATCGTTTCTGTGAGCGGCTGAAAAATAACGATACTGTCGAGCCGGTTGAGAAATTCTGGCCTGAATTGATCTTTCAGGGCCCTGTTGATCTGATCTTTTAATGCGGCAAAATCGGAGAGCAGCTTGTTTTCATCGAGCGCGAAACCGACCTGCGCCTGCATCGTAAATTCGCGCAAGCCCACGTTCGACGTCATGATGATGATGGTGTTCTTGAAATTGACGCGTTTGCCGGTTGCATCGGTCAGGTAGCCGTCCTCAAGAACGGGGAGCAGCAGGTTGAATACGTCGGGATGCGCCTTTTCGATCTCATCGAACAGCACAACGCTGTACGGTTTTTTGCGGACGGAATCGGTGAGAATATTCCCTTCTTTGTAGCCGATGTAGCCTGCCGGAGCGCCGATGAGTTTGGAAACGTTAAAACGCTCGGCGAATTCCGACATGTCGATCCGGATCAACGCGTCCTCGCGGTTGAACAGATAGCGCGAAAGCAGCCGGGCCATTTCGGTCTTTCCCACACCCGAGGGCCCCAAAAACATGAACGATCCCAGGGGCCGGCGAGGGTCGGAAAGGCCCGCGCGGGACCGGCGGATCGCTTCCGCCACGAGCCGGATCGCTTCCTGCTGGCCGTACAGGTGCCTGCTCAAGTACTGCTCGAGTTTTGCGAGTTGTTTCTGCTCGGTCGCTATGATCTCGGCCAGCGGAACATTGGTCGTCTGCGAAACGACGACCGCGATGTCGTGATCGGTGATAATGCCGTACGGTTTCTCGTTCGATTTTGCTTTCAATTGCTTCAGGTCGTTCAGCTCCTGCAGGATAATATCCTCCTGGTCTTTCAGGTTCAGCGCCTGCGTGTAATTCTCGTTCATAATGAACGTGCGCTTCGTCTCCTGAATCGCCTTGATATTACGCTCCAGCTCTTTGATGCGCCGCGTCTGAGCGCTGAATTTTTGTCCGATCTTCAGTTGCGACGCGGCTTCATCGATAAGATCGATGGCCTTGTCCGGCATCTTCTTGTCGGGGATATAGCGCTGTGAGAGGGAGATTGCAGCACGGAGAGCGTCCTCGGTGATCGAAACATTGTGAAACTTCTCGTAATTTTCCTTGATGCCGTGGAGAATTTCCATGGTCTCCTTTTCGTTCGCCTCGTCCACCATAATGACCTGGAATCTCCGCTCAAGCGCCTTGTCCGTCTCAATGTACTTTTTATACTCCTCATAGGTCGTTGCGCCGATGCAGCGCAGTTGTCCGCGGGCAAGCGCGGGTTTCAGGATATTTGCCGCATCAAGTGAACCGGAGCTTGAACCGGTACCGATGATATTGTGGATTTCGTCGATGAACAAAATGACGCTCTCGTCCTGTTTAACCTCGTCGATAATCTGCTTCAGGCGGTTTTCAAATTCCCCGCGGTACATGGTTCCCGCCACGACCGCCGAGAGATCGAGCGTCAGGATGCGCTTGTCCATCAGAACATCCGGAACGTCTCCCTGCAGAATTTTTTTTGCAAGACCTTCGATGATGGCGGTTTTCCCCACGCCGGGGTCTCCGATCAGGATGGGGTTGTTCTTGGTCCGCCGCGAGAGAATTTGGATCAGACGGTTGATCTCGTTTTTTCTGCCGATGACGGGGTCGATGTTCTTTTGAATTTTTTCGTTCGTCAGGTTCGTGGTAAAAAGCTCCAGCGTTGAGGCCGATTGCTCTTCGTCCATGAGCGCGTCGATGTCGTGATCGTGTTCGTGTTTGTCGGGGGACTCCGGCTTCATGTTATTGAAGCGTGACGTGCCGCGCAGCACCACCTCGAGCTGCTCGATGAGTGATACCGTATTGACCTGGTGGTTCGTGAAGATCGTGCGGATCTTCGGGTCGGGAACGCGGACAATGCCCATCAGCAGATGTTCGCTGCCGACGTAGCGGTGGCGGTACTCGTACGACGTTTTAACCGCGATCTCGATGATCCTCTGGCTTCTTCCCGAGGGTTGCGGCAGATTCCAGACGTCCATGGTTCGCGTTGTTCGCAGATTGATGTTCAGGCGTTCGGGGGAGCGAAATGAAACGTTTTTCAGCGAGACATTCTGTTTTTGCATGATCTCAATGCCGATGCAGCCCTGCTGCTGGAGCATGGCCTCAAAAAGATGCACCGGCTCAATAGCCGAACTTTCCTCCTGCCAGGCGATATTTTGCGCCTGGATAAGGATTTTTTTGAAGTGCGAGGTGAATCTGTCGAGGACGTTGTCGTTCATGCCATTGCTCGTAATCGTTTAATTCGCTCGGCGATAGGGGGGTGTGTCGAAAAAGGGTTCCCTGCTGTTTTTATTGTATCATTTTTATAAGGACTGGCGAGGAAGAGATGTGCCGTAGCGCGGTTGACGCGTGAAAGCGGTTGATCGCTCGCCGCGATTTTTTCAAGCGCTCGAGCAAGTCCTTCCGGATAGCGGGTTAACAGGGATCCCGAAGCATCGGCAAGATATTCGCGTTTGCGCGAGATAGCGAGCTGGATGAGCTGCGCAAAAAGAGGAGCGAGGATAATGAGAATGATGCCTACGAGCGCGAGAATGCCGCCAAGCCCGCGGTCGTTCGAGCTCCTTCGTCTGGCGCCGCCCCAGAATAAATTATGGCGTGCCAGGTCGGCAATAAGCGCAACGAGCCCTACGCAGACAATGACCACCGTAGCCAGGCGAACGTCATAATTCCGTATGTGCGAAAGCTCATGCGCGATGACGCCCTCCAGCTCTTCGTTTTCCAGCGCTTTGACGATCCCGTCCGTGACCGCAATTGATGCATGCTGCGGATCGCGCCCGCAAGCGAACGCATTCAGCGCTCCATCCGGGATACCATACACTTTCGGCATCGGGAGTCCCGCGGCAATGCAAAGATTTTCAACGAGATGATAGACGTACGGATTGTCCGTTGCGGTGATTTGCTTCGCTCCCGAGACGGCGAGTGCGATTTTGTCGCCCTGAAAATAGCTGACCAGGGACATAACAACGGCAATGATCGAAGCTATCGCAAGAATTCCGGGTCCGGTATCGAAATACGCCTCAATCGACCAGCCGATGCCGATGATCAGCAGTAAAAAAATACCGATCAAGAGGACTGTCTTTCTTTTGTTGCTCGCGATTTGGTTATACATGGTTTTTTGGGATCTCCGGAATTACAAAATGTAGTAACTCTTTTGCATTTTGTCAACCCAGCACCACTTTTACTCAAGAAAGTATCATAAAGTGGCTATAAGCAAAGGAATAAACTCAGCTCAGCGCGTGGTATCTGGCACAAAAGTGGTGCTGGGTCAAGCCGTAAGAGACAGCACCACTGACCGGCTTAAGAGCGGATGAGCTGTACCAGTAGTGTCTAGAATTTGACCGAGACGTTCTCGCGTTGCTGTTCGTTCTTCACCTCAAAGTAGGCAAACGCGGTAAATGCGAGCATTTGCGCGAAGATGCTGTCGGGGAAGACCTGGATCTTGGTATTAAAGTCACGAACCTGCCCGTTATAGAAGCGGCGCGCTGCCTGGATTTTGTTTTCGGTATCGGAAAGCTCGTCCTGTAGCTTGGAGAAGTTTCCCGATGCCTTGAGATCAGGATAATTTTCTGCGACCGCAAACAAACTCTTTAACGTGTTCGTAAGCACGTCTTCTGCTTTTGCGCGCGTCGGCGCCTGTTCCGCCTGCATGGCGATCGTACGCGCATCGGTAACGGCTTGCAGCGTCTTTGCTTCGTGCTGCATATAGCCCTTCACCGTTTCAACGAGATTCGGAATGAGATCATACCGGCGCTTGAGCTGCACGTCGATATCCGAATATGCTTCCTGCACCCGGTTCCTTGATCGGATGAGTGCGTTGAAGAGAGCTATGCCCCACAGCACGAGCAGAACGATGAGGATGACTATGGTAAGTACTGCTGTATTCATATTATTTTTAATTAAGAATTACGCGTTCCTCCGCTTGTTAAGAACCCCGCTATAAATAAAATACTACGATTCGCGATGCATCGAACGGCGATTTGTCCTTTATGTTCGTGGTGCTCTCCGCCGAAATGATATCGCCGACGACCAGCTCCTTAGTATAGGGCGTTGTCTTGTTGATTGCTTTCGCTGCTTCTTCCGGAGGAAGATTCAGAAGGTTCTCTCTCATTTTTCTGCTCTTGCCCAGTATCTCGGTATCCTGGGTTATTTGGACCTGCCGCGTTCCGAAGGAGGTTTGCATCGTAATGATCTGCGTTGCATCATCAATGGCTGTAATGTTCCCGGTGTATGAATACACGGCAGCATTTTCAGGAGGCATTGGGGGGAAAACAGGCGCCGCAACTGGTGCACCCGCACCCGTAGGAACCTGATTCGTGTTTGTTTGAGGGGTTTGGCCTGTTGGTGAGCTTGCCCTGTTAAATAAGGCGACAACCACCCCGACGATCAGCATCAGGACGACGATCAGTATGATACCCCCGGTCGTTTTTGTTACGCTAGAAGACATGTATGACGGCACTTTGAAAAACTACCGATTCATTATATAATAAGTACACCCTTACGGTCAATATAAACACATAATCTTAGGAAATGAATGTGAGCAAGTTTTGGACGACTCGATCTCGAAAGATTTTTTACGGCGCGCTGGCTGTTTTTTCCATCAGCGTCGCTATCGTCCAGGCGCAAAATTTTCTTCCACCTGCGAACCCCGCACCCGATAATGGTCAGGATCTGAATGACATATCGGGCGATACGTCGGAGTTTGTACAACTGAACAGTGCCGTCGCCAATAAGATTGACAGCCAGCTGAAGTTTGCTCCCACGACTTTATCAAACGCCATTGCTGGCGATTTTGAAAATAATGTCGGCGTTACCGGTGTTGCGGGCGTTGCGAGCCCTGCGCCGGCGATACCGAATAATCCCGGAACCGCTGTCTATGGGTATGCGCAGAGCAGCGGTAGCAGAGCGGGGATCTATGGACGTACAAATGGAGGATTAAGCTCCACCGGTATTACCGGTGAAACCGCAAGCGCATCAGGTTTTGCGGGCAAGTTTTTTGGTCAGGTACAAATAGATACTGACGCAAGTCAGGGCGACGTGCATGTGCAGAATAAAATCACCATGGGTGCCGGTGCCTTGGCTACGGACAGCACTCAAGCGTATTCCTATTCCAGCTATGGCGACGCCGGCGTCTATACCGTCTCTTCCGCACTCTACAGTAATAACGGCACGAGCGTAACGACAAATCTCAGATCAGCGCTTTTTGGCGATTCCTCGGCCACCACGGGTTACGGCGTGTACGGCTATTCAACAGCTACCTTTGGCGTCAACATCCTGAACAACATCATTAGCACGACGCAAGGCGGTGATGGCGCCTGGGCCTATTATATCGTAACGGGGTCCGGGAGCGGCGCATACGGATTGTCGACAAAAGGCAATGGTGTCGAGGCCCGGGTTGGCAGCGCTTCAAACTTGCCGGCAGCATACGGTCTGATTGATGCCCCGGGTTCTGCACGCGCGGGTGATGCGAGCGCGGCGCTATATGCGACCGGAAGTGCTTTTGCCGGGTTGTTTGAAGGAGATGTATCTATTGCAAGCGGTAAGAAGATATATATTAACGCGACAGGAATGACCGAAGCGCAATTGCTGGCGCTGTTAACCTGGTGCGGTGCTTCCTGCCCGGATCCACATAATTAATGCATTTCATGAAAACAATTTTTAAATTTGGACCAGCGGGTTTACCCGCGCACCAGAAGGCCACGGGTGTAAACCCGTGGATGAACGGCCTTCGGTACGGGGTTCCGCACCACCAAGGCCTGTTCGCACAGAGGCCCCGGCTGTCAGGCCGCGGAGCTTCACTTCTGATCTTTGGCATGTGCGTATTATTTGTCGGTTCTCTGTACGGCGCCCGTGCAAGCACCTTCCGCGGTCCAGGCAGCCCGCCGCCGGCTATCACGAATCTTGATGCGCCTCTTGACTTCAGCGATTTTGTCAGCAAATTGAAACTTTCAAGCCAAACAATTACCGGCCCGGTTGAATTTTTTAACAACGGCGCCTATCCTGCCTGGCTTGGGTATACGAACGGGGGGTCGGTGAATGTCGGTGTCATAGGTATTGGCAAGAGCGGCGTTCTACAGTCGTACATTCCAACAGATCCGTTCCCTTTCACGCCAACTCTGGGGGTCTACGGATATGCTGAAAACGGATCACCGAACCTTGCAGTATACGGGTACAGTGAGAGCGGTTCCGGAGTCGTCGGTCTTGTCACCGGCGCTTCTGATGTTGCCGGAAAATTTTGGGGAAGAGTAAACATTGACGACACGCAAAGCGGGGCAGTCCCTGGGAAGTTGACCGTTGAGAATGTTCTCACTGCGAATCAAGGAATGTATTTGGATAACCCCTCTGCGCCGGCGTTGCAGTATGTCTCAACGTCAGGGTACCAAGCTTCTGACCTTATTCTGGGCACGGCGACCGGCGGCGGTTCCGGAGTCGGAGCGTACGGTTGGAGTACGGCCTCGTTCGGGGTGACGGTGACTGCAGTCAACGACGCGGCAGCCGCGTACGCATCGGCAGAAGGACCGGTCGGTATGTACGGCTACTCTCAGAACGGCCCCGGCATTCTTGCCGACGTGACAAACGGGGGGGTGGCCAATCATACCAACGCTCGCGGTGTGTGGGCAGAATCCCTTGATTACGGTCTGTACGGCGTCGGCACCATTGCACTTGTGGGTAATCAGTATCTTGCAGGTAACGGAGTCGGTGTAGCGGTCAATACCACCAGCGGCGTCGGCGTGTATGCGTGTGGTACGCAGACGGCGGCTACCTTCAACGGAGACGTAAAGGTTTTTGGCTCGTTGAACATGGGCGTGAGCTCGGAAACCTATGTCGAGAACTCGAATAATACGGATACGATTATCGGAAAATTGGTGACTCCGCAAGTGACCATGACCGAAGCTGATCTGTTGCAGCTGTATGCGCTCGCGGGAATTACTCCCTGACACTGCTATGACGCGAACACCCAAAGGCCACAAAGCATTCCTGACTGCGGTCATACGCTTTCTTTTGGTTGGGATGCTGGTGTTTGCCGCAGGCAGGGCTTTGGTGTGGGCTCAGGTATGGTCATGGCCGCTCGGCCAGTCGCCAATAAACAACCCTGGCCAGCCGCCGACAACCGGGTCGTTCACGAACCTTCTCAAGAAAAGCCCTTCGACCTTGCAGGTCGTCATGGGATCAGCGAAAACAGCTGCCGTGTCGAGCATGCCCGGTTTCTTTGGAAATCCGGTAGCCGGAGCTACCATCGCAGTCATCGGTCAGAATT
>MHKK01000008.1:427-5013 GCA_001818365.1 Candidatus Komeilibacteria bacterium RIFCSPHIGHO2_01_FULL_52_14 | reverse complement strand
AGCTCAACGGATAAAAGTTACTCCGGGGATAACAGGCTGATCAGGTCCAAGAGTCCACATCGACGACCTGGTTTGGCACCTCGATGTCGGCTCGTCGCATCCTGGGGGTGAAGAAGCTCCCAAGGGTTTGGCTGTTCGCCAATTAAAGCGGCACGTGAGCTGGGTTCAGAACGTCGTGAGACAGTAAGACCTTGCTGTCTATAAATTCGGCTATATGCTGGAAACTCTGAAAACCTCCAAGGAGATTAGGAGGTTGAAGAATCTCACACTACATGCTAGTATGCATGTAATAATGTGTTGAGTGCAGACAACCAGCAGGGAAGGTCAAAAAGAAGTTGTCTACATCCGTGGTATGTAAGTGGTTTTGTTGATGGAGAAGGTTCGTTTCATGTGGCGATCTATCGTGATACTCGCATGACAGCTCAGTGGAAGATAATCCCCGAGTTTCATGTCAGTCAGCGATATTCGAGCCGCCACGTGCTCGATGAGCTCGTACCGTTTTTCCGGTGCGGCTATGTCAAAGCGAATCACGCAACAAATCCCCGCGATTCAACCTACGTGTACGTAGTAAGGAATCGTCAGGATCTTCTGGAAAAGATAATATCTTTTTTTGAAGAGTACCCGTTACGTACCGAAAAATCGAACGATTATAGGATTTTTACTAAGATTGTTCGCTCAATGGATGCTGGTCTGCATCGGACAAAAGCCGGTGCGCAGAAAATCATCGCACTCGCCTACTCGATGAATAATCGAGGGCACTATCGGCGGCGAGCGATGCCAAAGATTTCTTTTTGAAACCCTCAGAGACTATACGCCGAACGCACCTTTGCAGGTGTAAAGATATAGTCCGAACTCTATGGCGACATAGAGAGGCAAGCAGAAATGACTTGTCCACGTGATAAGGGTCAATTGTTAAAAGTCTCAGCCAAAGGCTGATCCGCCTCTGGCGGAAATTGTCCGTTGTTACGAAGTAACAATGTTGTCGGTCTCCTATCTGCTACGGGCGTAGAATCTTGAGGGGGCTCATTCCTAGTACGAGAGGACCGGAAGGGACGAACCTCTAGTGTACCAGTTGTGTCACCAGATGCATTGCTGGGTAGCTATGTTCGGCACGGATAAGCGCTGAAAGCATATAAGCGCGAAGCCGTCCCCAAGATTAGGATTCGTTATAAGCTCCTGGGAGACGACCAGGTTGATAGGCCTCAGGTGTACGTTCCGTAAGGAATTCAGCCGAGAGGTACTAATAAGCTGATGTAACTACTAAAAACTCCAGTGGTTTTTATTACTGCCTGTGACATCTCCGCACCCGCGGAGTGCACAGGTCAGCGCGCACCGCGAATGCGGTGACGACGCTGAGGGTTAAGCAGCAGCAGTTACTTTACATGATCATACTACCTTTTTTTCGCCGTCTTAAAGGATCGGCAGGTTTTCAGGTAATTATCGCACTCGTTGCCTTAAGCATTGTCTTAGGCCTTGTGCTGTACCTGACGCCGTTGCCGTCGTAAGTGAGAGTGGCATCCCCGCCTGCCATCGCCTGACGGCTCCCCGCTCGCCAATCGCTTGCGCTCAAGGCGCTAGCGGGCGAGAGGCCGTTGGCGGGCAGGGTTCTGGTGATTTCCGCCAGAGGCGGACCAGCCTCTGGCTGGCGAGGCCCATTTCATGCCCCGCACATTCACAGCTTGAGTTTAGAGTTCCCGTATTTCCAGCGAAGGGGCAACACCTGTTCCCATCCCGAACACAGCCGTTAAGCCCTTCAGCGCCGATGGTAGTGCCTGTAAACCAACGGGTGCAAGAGTAGGCCAATGCGGGAACCTTGAACTTAAGTAATGTGCGGGGCGAACACAGCGCCGACCTGCCCGTCCTGACGCCGTTAGGCGGACAGGCGGGGGGTAGTGCCTGTAAACCAACGGGGCAGGTAGGCCACCCGCCCGACCGCTGAAGCAGCCGCAAATTAAACCCTGAGCCTGTCGAAGGGTTTTTATTTTGTTAAAAATGGAAACTTTCGTTGTGCTATACTTGATACACCATGAAGCGTGTCTTTGAAAACTATCGTATCGAAATCGGGCTATTTTTGAGCTCGATCATACTGCGCGCGGGTTTCCTTCTTATCGCCGCCCTGCGCCTGCAGCAGCCATACCAGGGATTTTTTACCGCCGACGGGTATTATGAAATAGCCATGAATTTGGTGTCGCACGACGCCTATACCATTACTTTTCAAAGTCCATTCATTCTTGATACCCTGCGACCGCCCGGGCTTCCGTATCTGATCGCCGTGCTGTTTCAACTCTCCGGCTCAATGGCTTTGTTCCACGTGCTGCAGCTTATCGCTGCAAGCTGTATACCTGTTTTGGCATTCTGGCTGGCACAGCGCATCGGTCTTACGCGGAAATATGCTTTTATGGTTGCACTGGTTATTCTTGTCGATCCGCTCGGTATCGTATTGTCGTTAAAGGTCATTAGTGAAACGTTTTTCACCGCCTTGTTTCTCACCGGTGTGCTTGCGCTTTGTTCTTTTTTAAAAGACGGGCACATGGGCAGTAGCGGTCACGCGTATGCTCTTTATGCGGGAGGGGCTTTAGGTGTTGCAACACTATTCAGGCCGTCGGTTCTGTACCTTGCTCCGGCGCTCGCGGTTATCTGGTTCGCGGCCCGGTATCTGCAGCATAAGTCGCTGCGCGCCGGTTCGATCGCATTATTTCTGCTTTGTTTTTATATCTTTGTTTCCCCGTGGATGATCCGCAATTTCCGGGCATATGGTGCATTCGCATATTCCTCAATCCGGCAACAGGTCCTGTACGGTGCGCTTGCGCCCTCGGTATATGCGTTTGCATTTCATGAGAGTTACCGTGAGGGTCAGCAGCGGCTGTTTGCCGAGGACGGTTTATCGGAGTATCCGATCATCTCTCTCGGCAATGCCCCGTATTTTAACCGACGGGCATCGCAGACCATCGCCGCACATCCGCTTGCGTTCGCGGGCGTCGCCGCAATTAACACCGCAACTTTTTTTACGCACGACGGCGTTTTTGATTTTTTGGGTCTCATCGGTGTAACGGGACAGTACATGCATCTTGAGCGCGGGACCTTCCTTGCGGCACAGGTCCTTGCGCATCCGACGCAAGTGATCGGCGTAATTTTTTCACCGTATCTTTTTATCGGACTTGTCCGGTTTTGGTGGGTTATCGTCGCGCTCTTATTTCTCGCTCAGATATTTTTTATATTCCGAAAACAAACGGTTTCTGCGCAGATTTTTCTTTTCATTTTGATCGTTCTCTATTTTGCTCTGACCACGATCGCGAACGGGTTTGCGGTAAACGCCAGATTCCGGTTCCCGGTCAATGCGCTGCTCGTGTCGCTCGCAATGCTGTCGGTGCAGCGACTGGGCCGGCACTTTAAACGTGCGGCTCATTGATTTGACAGTGCTCATTTTTTTCGATAGGGTACGTCGTTGACTACAAAGGAGGAACGTACCTTGCAGAGAACAAAGAAGCGAGCGCAGCCGCGTATCGTCTCCTGGGAAATAACCGCGAAGGACTGGAAACGTATCTTCGCGCCTGAATGGCGTTCGTTTATTCATTTTCGGCTTTTGAAGCGACTACAAGCGACTCCCGATGGATCGCTGCCCGAAAGCGAGTTCGGAGACAATTTCACGGCGATCAACTACAAGCTTGCGCGGAGCAAGCTGCCGTACGGCCTGCGGCACGAACAGTACTATCCGGCCGGAACACCGCTCGCAAAACGCATCGTGCGTCTGTGCAAGCTCGATAGGCCCGCGCGACTCTGATCAAGTTTGGACCGCGCTGCACACTGCCATTGGTACATCAAGGCAGTGTGCAGCGCGGTCTCTTTATTATGCCCGCCCGTATCCCCCTGCTAAAAAGCACGGGGATACGGGCGAAGTTTAAATAATTCGGCGGAGCCACGCTGAGCGTGGCGGAGCCGGTTCTTCTCATAACAAACCCACCCCGACCTGCCCGCCATAGCATACGCCCGTCCGCCATCCGGCTTGAGCCGTCAGGCGACTGCCGGGCGGGGCATTAGGCGTTGGCAGGCGGGTACCGCGCCCCGAAGGGCGAGAATGGGTTTATTACTGTCAGTATGGGTTCTTTTGACCTGCAGGGAGAAAATATGGTATGAAGAATACAGAAGTACTTTGACAAACGACCAGCATTCTCTTCAGCCATCTGTAACCGTTAACTTGTAACTAGTAACTATTAACGCGGAATCTGTCGCGTTAAGGGTCAACTGTTAATTGTTAATGGTTAAAGACGCCTGAAGAGGATGTCTTGAGAGCAACAGCTCTCGTGATGGAATCGTCGAGCCATCTCGATATTCTCCGAGGGCCTTGTTGCAAGACCTAGGCATATGTTCAAAGCGCTTTCGTTCTTTTTCAATCTGCTTGTGCTGGTGGTCGTCCTCAGGATATTCGCTCCAGGGTTAGCTGGGGAGCTCGTTACGCTCGCAACGAAAGTTGTCGTGCTTGCCAATGAGGCAGTCGACGCTATCGCACACGATGCGCAGCAGAGCTCGTACCAGGGTGGCCTCTAAGGCCGCCACCGCCCAGCTGCGAGGATCCCTCAACAGGGATC
>MHKK01000008.1:0-391 GCA_001818365.1 Candidatus Komeilibacteria bacterium RIFCSPHIGHO2_01_FULL_52_14 | reverse complement strand
GGATCCTTGTGCAATACAGACGTTCTCAAAGAAGGTCTTTTTTGTTTGATTGCATCTGAGATGCAATATGCTACAATGCGGCCATACCCCGTAATACAACCCCGCATTTTTGTTTGTCTATAAAGCTATGAGCAACAGTAAGCATAAAATGCAGCTTATTATCTTTTACTTTCGCACTCACGCAGCTATCGCTGCGGTGCGGGGTTGATATACGGGGCCATGAATCCCGTTAGAGGCCGCGGTCGCAGACACCTAACATATTGTGCGATGAAAAACGAAATTTATAAACAAGATATTAATTTTCAGGTCTGCGTTGACCGCGACCTGCCTCTAACGGGATGAAAACAATCGTTGATTTTCACATTCACTCCAAATACGCACGGGCGACTTC
>MHKK01000007.1:10096-13466 GCA_001818365.1 Candidatus Komeilibacteria bacterium RIFCSPHIGHO2_01_FULL_52_14 | reverse complement strand
CTGGGCCACCACAAAATGTTCGGTTCAGATTACGCGCTCGAAGCAAGTTTAGTAATGGCCAGTATCGTTGCATTCTTGCTATTCGTCACCATGGTTTATGGCGGCTTTGGGAGTGCAATGCGTCATTTCCGATCACTGGGGAATAGCACGGTCTACGTCATTACAATACGTTCAAATGATGCAGTCAGGGTACGGGGCTTTGAGGCAACCGAGCCAATAACATACAGACCGTGCGACCTTGATCAGAATAACGCATGCGATGGCAGTGATTTTGCTATCTTTAAGAAAACGCTCTTCACCTGCAGCAGCGATGACGGGTACTCGCGTTTGGCGGATGCGAACGGTGACGGGTGTGTGCTAGGGGACGACTGGCAGACATTATTTCCAAGCTATTTTGCCCAGTAAAGCAGTTAGTTGGGATCACAGATGATGTAGGCGAGTGAGATCGGTTCTTAAAAAAATGAGGCGCCGGAATCGCGTGAGCGATCCGGCGCCTGTTGTGTGCGGGGAGGTTAGGTTCTTGTTCTGCCCGTTTTCCTCGGATGAGGAGCGGAGCAATTACCCTTTTAGGTCCAGCTGAGCTGGACAACCTTGCCCGCCTGGCGTTGTTACCTCAGGCACTCCTTGATCATTTCCGTCGTGACTTCCCTGGCAAAAGCTTTGAGCTCTTCCAGGGGTATCCCGGTCGCCCTGGCAATGTTGCCGAGCCGGCGCCGTGAGTTCGGATTGAGTTGGATCCCCTCGTTGCCCATGCGATGCTTGAGGATCGCCAGCGCGATCTCGCCTTTCCGTTTCGGGTCCATCATCATTGAACCTCCAAAGAACTTTGCTGCATGCCTGCAGCAAGGGCAGGGAGGTTATTCTCCCAACAAAATATAATGCCATTTTTATGACGATAAGTCAATTATAGCTTTAACTCATTTATTTTGTTATGCTCTGAGTACGAACTTTATAAGACAGATGCTTCATCCGGCATAGTGTCACCGGATCTGGCGTAATGCCGAGGCATTGGAAAGAACCCTCGCGAATGCGGGGCAGTAGACTCCAACGTTGATGCTCGTAACGCATCGAATGAAGTTAATCCAGCACCGCTTTGGTTTTATGAGTCCAAGATATGCTGGGTTAATCTATGCACCAAAGTGGTGCTGGATAAACGCAAAGGTGGTACCCCTCGCAGTCGCGGGGCCTTAACGCAGAAGTGCGTTTTTTTATTTTCAATGCTTTCATTGCTCTCTCTCTATCTCTGGTACGGAACGCTGGTAAGCGGCGGGTGGATGCTGCTTGCCCGTACGAACTGGATATTCGACCTGCTCATCCATTTTACGATGCAGTACGTTTTTGTTGCGTTGCTGGCCGCCTGTCTTTTGATGCTCCAGCGCTCCTACGTCCGCGCCGCAATTGCCGTTTTCTGCGCAGCTCTTGCGTTTTTTGTCACCGTTCACGGCAATGGCTTCGTTGGTGCGGTATGGTCTGCGTCACCGACGTCGCAGGAGCTTATCGTACTTCAGGCGAACGTGAATATGGGCAACAAAAACCCGGATGCATTGGCGGCACGAATTTTTAAGGAGCGTCCGGATATTCTTACGCTCAATGAGGTTCCCCCTGCATGGCTTTCGGCATTGAAGGAAAAAACAGGCGACTGGTTCGCCTATTCGCTGGAAGCAACGCATGATTCATATCGCGGCATGGCGATCCTTTCACGTCTGCCGCTCGACAATGGTCGCGTGATCCCGTTTTCTGACGAAGAATCGCCTCTGCTGCAGGCCGAGATACGGGGATACGATCTTTCTATTTACGCGATCCATACCCTGTCTCCGGTTTCGGCGCATTGGTCCGCCTTGCGCGACGCGCAGATAGCGGCATTGGGTCGTCTGGTGTCGGAGGACACGCATGCCCGTATCGTCGTTTCGGGGGATTTTAATTCGAGCGTGCAGAGCCCTGCACTGCAATCTTTTTTTAACGAAACCAAGCTTGGTGATTCCCGATTGCTGTTCAGATGGCAGCCGACCTGGATGGCGGGAACGCCGCTTGCGGTCGCGATCGATCACGTTCTGTTCAAGGGTGATCTGAGAAGCGCCGGATTCACGGTCCTTGATCCGATCGGGAGCGATCACCGGCCGGTTGTCGCGCGCCTTATTGTGATGGATAATAGTCGTATCGGCGAATAATCATATGGATATATCCAAGGTACTTCCGAAAGCATACGAACCGGGCTCGTACGAGCGCGATGTGTATGCAGCATGGGAATCATCGGGGTTTTTTAATCCCGATGCTTTGGGCAAGAGATTCCCTGACGGAAACCGGCGGTCCAATAGGCCGTACTGTATTGTCATGCCGCCGCCGAATACGACAGGACGCCTGCACTTGGGCCACGCATCGTCGAACGCCTATGAGGACATCCTGATCCGGTATAAGCGGATGCAGGGATACGCCGCGCTCTACCTGCCCGGGACCGATCATGCGGCCATTGCGACTCAAAATAAGGTTGAAAAGATTCTTGCGACAGAGGGGCTGACCCGCCAGAAGCTGGGTCGTGAGAAATTTTTGGATCGCGTGCGTACGTACGTGCAAGGGTCGCAAGGGGATATTAAGGAGCAGATCCGGCGGGTAGGCGCCAGTTGCGATTGGTCACGCGAAGCGTATACGTTCGACGAGGTCTCGTCTCGCGTCGTGAATGAGGTATTTGCGCGAATGTATCGCGACCGGCTCATTTATCGCGGCGATCGCATCGTGAATTGGTGCGTGCGGTGCGCTTCAACCCTGGCCGACGATGAGGTGGAATACGTCACAAAAAAAACACCGTTCTACTATTTGAAATACGGGCCGGTTACCATCGCAACCGCCCGGCCCGAAACCAAGTTTTTGGACAAGGTCATCGTGGTCCATCCCGACGACAAACGATACAAAAAGCTAATCGGAAAGGCGTTCGATGTTCCGTGGATCGAAGGAACGGTGCGTGCCAACGTTATCGCCGATCCGATTATCGATCCGGCACTGGGCACCGGCGCAATGACGATCACTCCTGCACACAGTTTTGAAGATTTTGAACTTGCCAAAAAACATAAGATCGAGATCGTGCAGATTATCGATACCAACGGAAAATTGACCTCGGCTGCCGGAAGCATGGCAGGCATGACCGTAGCAGAAGCACGAGAAGCGGTCGTGAAGCGCCTGACAGAAAAAAAACTCATCGAAAAGATCGATACCGACTACGAGCACAATCTTTCTGTCTGTTATCGCTGCGGGACGCCGATTGAGCCGCTTGTATCAAAGCAGTGGTTTGTTGCGGTGAACAAAAAAATTCCCGGCAAAGGCGCATCGCTCAAGGAGCTTGCGCTGAAATTCGTGGCCGAGGAGGAGATAGGCATTA
>MHKK01000007.1:0-10088 GCA_001818365.1 Candidatus Komeilibacteria bacterium RIFCSPHIGHO2_01_FULL_52_14 | reverse complement strand
CGGTTCACGAAGGTGTATTTCCATTGGATGGAAAATCTGCACGACTGGTGCATCTCGCGGCAGATCTGGTGGGGGCACCGGATACCGGTGTGGTACCGGAAAGGTCAAGAATTAAATGTTGGGAGTGAAAAATTGTGGGACATGAAGATTTACGGGAAAGATATATTCGATGGAATAGCGAATGGAACAAAAAAAATTGAAGTGCGCGCAGGCAGGGAGCGGGGCGAGGGTAAATACTGGGGTGATTTTAAACCCGGAGATTCGATAGAATTCCGATTGGCTGATGAAAAGACCGACGCACCTTTTTCGGGCGTGGCGCCAGTGCGTAAGCAGGTGAGGAAAGTTATGCGTTTTGATTCTCTTGAGCAACTACTCAAAGTATACCCTGCTGAATATGATTACCCGGGACACACGAAGCAGGATCTGCGTAAATGGTGGCAATCGAAACCCGCTATGTGGGAGCGAATTCAGAAATACGGCGTCTGGGCGATCGAGCTTTCTGATATTCAGCGCACGGACAAGAAGGATGATCTGTATGTGGGGACGACGCCACCTGAAGACGGAGAGTGGGAGCAGGATCCCGATACGCTCGATACGTGGTTTTCGTCCGCGACATGGACTTTTTCCACGCTGCTTGATCGTGATTTTAAAAAATACAAGGATTTCCGTCAGTGGCTTTCGCGCAGCCCGGATCTAAAGAAATTCCATCCAACCGCCGTCCTTGAAACCGGCTATGACATTTTGTTTTTCTGGATTGCGCGCATGATCCTGGTGACCTCCTATGTCGTCGGCGAGAAACCGTTCTCGCATGTCTACTTGCACGGCATGATCCGCGACAAGGAAGGAAGAAAGATGTCCAAATCCCTCGATAACGGAATCGACCCCATCGACATGATACAGAAATACGGCGCCGATGCCTTGCGCCTCTCGCTTATCGTCGGTTCGGCCCCGGGACAGGACATCCGCGTCTACGATGAAAAAATTGCGGGGTACCGGAACTTCGTGAACAAATTGTGGAATATCGGGCGGTTCATTTTTACGACCGTTGAGAAGATCGAGACGATTCCCGGCCGGCCGCGGGCCGAAACGGTACCCGAGCAATGGATTTTGGCCCGGCTTGATGAGACGGTCGGCGCGGTGTCACTGCAGCTTGATACCTGGCAGTTTTCACTTGCCGGCGAGACGCTGTATCAATTTACGAGACAGGATTTTGCCGACTGGTACATCGAGATTGCAAAGATCGAACGCCAATCGTCGCCCGAGAGCAAGCGCCGGACGGACCGGATTTTATTGTATCTCGTGGACCAGGTGCTTCGCCTCTGGCACCCGTTTGCGCCCTATATAACCGAAGTTCTCTGGCGCTCGTTCAATGAAGACGCCATGCTCATGATCCAGCAGTGGCCCGAGGCCTCGCGCCGGAAGCCGCACGCCGTACTCACCGAGCTGTTCGGTGAGCTGCAGGGGATCGTCACGACCATACGGAATATCCGGGCGGAAAATAAAGTTTTGGCCGACCGCATTTTGCCGGTTCAGATAACCTGGGCGCCGCTTCAAGCCTTCATCCCCGTCATCGAGCGCCTGGGGCGGTGTCATCTTGCGGAAACAATAGCAAACGGCAGAAAAATTACCGCGGTCGGATTTACGATTGTTGCCGACGTTACGATGCCGATGTCCAATAAGAAACGGAAAGAACTTGCCGCGTACGTGAGTCAGCTTGAGAAAAAACTTTTAGACGAAAAATTCGTTAAAAACGCCCCGCCGCGCGTTGTTGCGGCTGAACAAAAAAAATTAGCCGACGCAAAGGCGAAATTAACTTAACTATGCGATCTATGACGCTGAGCCGGCATCATAATCAGACACTGGCACAGCGTGCAATAAGTTTTGTAATTAAATATGAATTAAAGCACGGATCAAGACGTGTTGATGATGTCCAAACTATTCGAGGTAATAATGGTTACGATCTGGTAAGTTGGCGTTCTGTCAGAAGAAATATCGAGGTTAAGGGTACAACACGACGCATCCCGGATTCACATTCGACAGAATTCAAAAATGGGCGATTGGTTGCTACACATCTCTATGTAGTTCAGTATTCGCGCTCTGGTCGCGGTAATCCGAAACTTTTTATAATTTTGCGAAATGATATTAAACCTGACGATATAAGTCCCTTGATACGGTATCGATTTACAAGTGCCGCACAGAGACGATTAATTTCATCTGCCCATGCTCTCCGCAGCGACGGACGCGGAGCGGACGGCGCGAAAGGAGCCGGGTCGGGGTAGGGGGTTGTGAGGGGGTGTAGGGGGTGACGCCGGAATGAACCCCCTCCACCCCCTCACCCGCCCGCGGGGCGGGACCCGCAAAAAAAGTATTATTCCGTCTGCCGCATTATTTCGCTTATCGAGGTAATTCCCTGCAGAACTTTTAAGACGCCGTCCTGGAACAGAGAAATCATGCCGTGTTTTTGTGCCGTCTCTTGAACGTCGTATTCCGACAAGTTACCTCCAAGGATCATCTTCTCGAGGTCCTTGTTCATGGTCAGGATTTCAAACAAACCGATCCGGCCGCGATATCCGAGGTCGCTGCATTTTTCGCATCCTTTCGCGTCATAGATCGTCAGCGATTCGATCTTCGTCAGGTCCACATCCACGCCAAGATCTTTTCTGCTTTTGAGCGGCTCTACGGCCTCCTTAATGCGATCCATGATTTGGGCAGGCGCTTTGTACGGCTGTTTACAGTCGGGACAGAGGCGCCTGACGAGCCGCTGGCCGATGATCGCGTTAATGGCCGGGGCAAGCAGGAAAGTCCGGGCTCCCATTGCCAGAAAACGGGGCAAGGCGCCTGCGGAGCTGTTGGTATGGAGCGTTGAGAGCACCAGATGTCCGGTAAGCGCCGCATTGACCGACGTTTCCGCCGTTTCAAGATCGCGGATTTCGCCGACCATGATGATATCGGGATCCTGCCGCAAGAGCGATCGAAGACCTTTTGCAAAATCGAGACCGGCTTTCGTGTTGATTTGGGTTTGGTTGATCCCTTTAATTCTATATTCGATCGGGTCCTCAAGCGTCAGAATTTTTGTTTCCGGCGAGTTCAATTTAACGAGAATCGCGTAGAGTGTCGTCGTTTTTCCCGAACCGGTGGGGCCGGTTGCGATGATCATTCCGTTCGGACGTGCGATCTGTTCTTCAACGACCCGGAGCGTGTATCCCGTGAGGCCTAAACTTTCGAATGTCAGCGATTCCATGGAAAAGCGGAGCAGACGCATGACGACACTCTCGCCGTAGGAGGTCGGCACGGTGGAAACGCGGACCTCTATTTTGTCATTATCGAGGTATATCGTGAACCGTCCGTCCTGGGGTTTGTCGAAGATGTTGATCTTGAGTCCCCCGATGAGTTTGACGCGCGAGATGATGCGTCCCCATGATGAGCTCGGCAGTATGCCGACCTCATGCAGTACGCCGTCAATTCTCATGCGAATCTTGATGTCGTCGGTTTCCGCTTCGATATGGATATCCGACGCGCCGGATTTGAGCGCCGACCCGATGACGATTGCAAACACCTCGGTAATGGGTGCTGACGACAGTATTTGATTCAGTTCTTTGAGAGAGGAGATTTTTTCCTGCTGTTTTTTCAGAGCTTCGGCGGTCAGCTCGAATCCCTCGTCATGGCTTTCCAGTTTTATCGGGATGGCGTCGAATCGTTTGAATGCAAGCTCCAAACTTTGCTCGGAGATCCGGTAGATCAGTATCTTTGTGCCCCGATACTTGTCTTCGAGCTCGGTAACCTTCGACGTTATTGCCGAATCGGTGGGGTCAAGAGCACCCAGGCGCATCTCTCCCTCGGAAAGATAAAAGCAGACGACCTTATGTGCCGTACAGAAATCACGATTCAGGACCTGAAGTGCGTCGATCGTTATCGGAAACCCGTGCAGATTTATATAGTGAAACCCCTGGTTTTTTGCTTCAGTTTCAATGGCGTGCTCTTTTTGCTTCAGCTGGATATCAGCAAGCGTTTGTGAGAGCTCATAATCCTTATCCGTCTTAAAATGTATGCGTTTGCCTTCCTCGTCGCGTGATCTCGAGGAATGTGAGCGAGATATCACCATATGCTGTACATCCGATAGAAGTAGCGTGCGTTATGCCATGAGATGGCGGTGCAAACTGGGCAGATGGCGCAGCAGCCGGTGAATCTTGCTCTGGTGCTCCCCGGTCGTAATCCGCTTGAATACCCCGATCCACACAGACATCTGGAAAGTCGTGAAGAGCACCACGACGAGCGCGACGAGCGCGACGAAAGCGGTTACCGCCGTGACGGCGAACAGATTGAGAGCGGACGGCGAAAACGCAACCATCGCCGCAAACATCGCGAAGAGCAGGGTCAAGACGGGCAGCACGACAAACGAGACAACGAAGAATCCCATGATGATGATGCCAAAGAGAATCACGGCTGTTTCGACACTGATCACCCACGAACTCACGAAGAGAAGCCACCCGTTCCAAAGCGCTTCTTTGAGGCGCTGATTATAAAGCACGAGATAAAACATACTGTACCGCGCGACCAGATCGAGAACAATGAAAACCGGCAGTATGACGAGATACATGAGCGCGAGCAGCAGCAAGCGGAACGGCCCGGGGGTGAAGAAGACGGTCAGTATGATCGGCGTAATGACAAGGCCGATAACGAAGAGATAGAGGAGACGGTAGACGAGATTAATGCCGAATATTCCCCAAAAATGATCCAGTCCCTGACGAAAACTCGTCAGGTATCCTGTCTTTTTACGGTCGTGTAACTGGGACAAAGCATACATGAGTCCGCCCTGTGAACTCACAATGATGATTGCCAAAAGAATAACGAGAAGCAGCAGAAGGAAAAAAGCGGCGAGCGGAAGGATATCGATGACCTTCAGCGATCCCCAGGGAATGCGGTCCAGGGATTGGCTCCAGGTGAGGACGACGGAAGTGACGAAATCCGTCTTCCCGTACCACTGGGTCAAGGTGTCGGGAGCGTTACTGTCGGTGATGTCAAAGAATATCTGGAAGCTCCCGGCTACACCCATGAACGATGCGCAGAAAGCGAGCGGCCACAGAAACAGATGCGACCGGCACGTTTTCCATGCCTCCCGTAAGATCACGCGGTAAAAATTTTTCATATTTTTGTTTACAAACGAACTAAACGCGAGAGGTTTCTCGCGTTTAGTATACAATAAACGGACCGTGCTGTCTAAGCTTTACGCGGTAGCCATCAGCTGCTCGAATTCGTCTTTTTCGAGCGTTTCTTTTACTAAAAGCGTCTGTGCAATTTTTTCCAACCGCTCGCGCTGTCGCGTGATAATATCCTCTGCCGTTTTGAGTGCGTTTCGGATGAGTTTCATGATTGTCGAGTCAATGGCCTCTGCTGTTTTCTCGCTGTAATCCCGGCGTTCGTGAATTTCGCGACCCAAGAAAATGAGCTCCTCGTGTTCCCCATAGGTGCGCGGGCCCAGTTCGTCGCTCATCCCGTACTGTGTAACGATCTGCCGGGCAAGTTGTGTTGCCTTTTTGAGATCATTCGAAGCCCCGGTCGTCACCTCGTTGAATATTTTTTTCTCAGCGACGTGACCGGCGAGCATCACGGCCAGATCGTCAAGGAATTCCGCGCGGCTGTGATATTTTCTGTCCTCGGTCGGCAGCTTGAGCGTATAGCCACCTGCCCGGCCGCGCGAGATGATCGAAATTTTATGGACCGGGTCCGCGTTCGGCAGTTCGTGAGCAACCAAAGCGTGCCCCGCCTCGTGATAGGCGGTAATTTTTTTCTCTTTCTCCGACATGATGCTGCTCCTCCGTTCGGGACCCAGCATAACCTTCTCAATGGCCTGGAATAAACAGTTTTGTGAAATGATTTTCTGCTCGTCGCGACCCGCCATGATGGCGCCTTCATTCAGCACGTTTGCAAGATCGGCTCCGGAAAAACCCGGGGTACGCTGTGCCACCAATTTGAGATCGGTACCTTCGGCGAGCGGTTTGTTGCGCGCATGGATCTTGAGGATTTCCTCACGCTCACGGATATCCGGCAGATCCAGGGTAACCTGCCGATCGAAGCGGCCGGGGCGAAGCAATGCCGGATCAAGAATATCGGGTCGGTTGGTTGCCGCAACGACGATGATGTTCGTCTGATTGTCGAACCCGTCCATTTCAACCAATATTTGGTTCAACGTTTGCTCCCGTTCATCGTGTGAGCCGCCGAGACCCGCTCCGCGTTGCCTGCCAACGGCATCAAGCTCGTCGATAAAAACGATGCAGGGCGCCTGCCGCTTTGCTTTCCGGAACAAATCGCGTACTCGCGACGCGCCGACACCCACGAACATTTCTACGAATTCCGATCCGCTGATGTGGAAGAACGGCACCCCGGCTTCGCCCGCAACGGCCCTTGCCATGAGCGTTTTGCCGGTACCGGGTGGCCCTACCAAAAGCACGCCTTTGGGAATCTTTGCGCCCAGTTCGATGAATTTTTGCGGCTTGCGCAAGAATTCCACGATCTCGGACAGCTCGATTTTTGCCTCATGGGAGCCCGCGACGTCGCTGAAGGTAACCCGGTTTTTTGTTTGCGGCTGAAATTGTTTCGCATTGCTCTGTCCGAACATCAGTGCTTTGGAGTTCGCACCCTGGATTTGTTTCATCATCATCCAGATGAAGAAACCGATAATGATAATGGGGAGTATGATAGGCGCTATGGTGAGCATCCAGAATCCGAGACCCGTGTCGTTGGTGATGTCGATCTTAACTTCGGCCAGTTTGTCCGGGCTGACGCTGAAGTTATTGAGGAGCGTGCTTAAGGATTCCGTCGGTTCTTTTTGTGTTTCCTGCAGCGTACCGTCCGAAAGCTTTACGGAAAGCTTGTCGCCAGCGACCTCGATGGACTCAACCTTGCCGTCGTTGATTTCGGTCACGAGCGTCCCCACGTCGATCGCCTGCCTGCGCGTCTTATCGATCGTAAATAAACTCAAAAAACTCGACACGAGCAAAAAGACGAGAATAAACGTAACGACATTTTTTATCACATTCTGCTTCATACGGGCATATCCATCTACCTATTATAGATGACGAAGGGAATTCGGCAATGTTTCGTTTATGCTGCGGCGACTTCGGGCGCCGGCTCCTGCTTTTCTGATTTTTCTTTTGCTTTTTTCAAGGACAGGCCGAGACGATGATTTTCCGGCTCTATCGACAGGATCTTGAATGTGTAGGTCTCTCCGACCCTCACGATCTCGTCCGGATTCTTGACGGTCTTGGGAGACAACTCGGAGATATGAGCGAGACCGTGGATTTCCTTATCGAGCTCGACGAACGCGCCGAACGGATTGGTCTTCAGGATCTTTCCTTTGACCAATGAGCCGACCTGATACTTCTGCAACACTTCCTTCCACGGATCATCCTTGAGTTTCTTCATCGAGAGAGACACTTTGGTGTCCTGAAGAGCGATAATTTCGGCTTCAACCGTGTCGCCGACTTTAACGATATCTTTCGGGTCATCGATGCGTTGCCAGGCGAGCTCGGAAATGTGGATGAGCCCTTCCAAGCCCTCGCCGAATTCGATGAACGCGCCGAAGTCCACCACTCCCGTGATCTTTCCGGTGACGCGATCGCCGATTTTGTACTGCGCAAGGGACGCCTTTTGCTTCTCGTCCCAGGCGGCTTTCTCGGAGACGATCAATTTTTCGTCTGCTTCGTTGACGTCGATGATTTTCGTCCGCAGATTCTTATTAACGAATGTTTTCAGGTAGGCCAGGATCTTGTTTTTGTCCCCGCCTTCGATGCGCGGATAATTTTCGGTCGTCAGCTGCGATACAGGAAGAAAGCCGACGACGTTGCCGACCTTCACCATAAGCCCGCCTTTATTGGCGTCAATAATCTTGCTTTCGACAATCGTTTCTTCACGGAGCATCTTCTCAAGATTGTCCCATGCCTTTTGATGGCCTGCCTGGCGGAAAGAAAGTTCCATTTCGCCGCGCTCGTTCTCAAGGTCGACAATCGTCGCAGCTGCATGCTCTCCTAATTTGAGCGACGAGGCAGCATCGGATTCGTCTTCCAGTTCTTTACCCCGGATAACCCCGGTCGTGATGCCCGCGATGTCGAGGTATACTTCATTTTTTGAAACGCTGATTACGGTTCCCTCGATCAGATCTCCGACCTTCGGGAATTTGAAAGCGTCCATTTTATTTTTAACGAGCAATTCCATCGCGCTCGTTTTTGGTACTGTTGCGGTATTCATACGGTATCGTGCGTGCTCATGCATACGCTGACAGGAGCATGGCGACTGACATTACCCCGGACCTGCTTCCGAGGTTTACCGCCGATTTTCGCGCGGTAAAGTGTATTAAAGGTTCGCGCATTCTAACCGAAAGTTGATTTTTTTGCAAGTCCTAAAAAAAGAGTCGGACGCTGAACTGCATCGTTCAGCGTCCGTTGTTCTGCCCGTTACGGGCAAATTCGTTCCGTCGGATTCGATTCCGGAGCTTACGGAGCGCCCTGTTCCGTACCAGCCTGGCGTTTTCGCCGGACGTGCCGATCCGTTTCCCTATCTGGCGGAGCGTCAGGATTCGTCCTTCAAATCCAAATGTATAGCGCAGAACCTTGCGTTCACGAACGCTCAAAACCTCCATTGCTTGTTCAACGAGCAGGAGCTGCTCGCGGAGTTCCAGGATTTCCAGGAAGGGTCTGATGCGCGGATCGGCGATGCGGTCCTGCACGTGGTCGCCCGACTCGTCGTTCCCGATCGGTTCATCGGTGCTCACCGCTTGACGCAGCGCCGGATTGCCCAGGACATCTGCAATCACCGCTTCTTTTGCGCCAGTGTACGATGAGAGCTCCTCGCGCGTTGGCTCACGCTGCAGTATCTGGCGCAGCTGTCGCATGGCTCGTACAAGGGTCAGTACTTTTTTGTACTGATACGACGGTATGCGTACGGTCCGCGAGATCTTTGCGAGCGCCTGAAGGACCGCCTTACGAACATACCACATTGCGTGTGTGATGAAATTTGCTCCGCGTCCCGGATCGTATATCCGGGCTGCCTCGATGAGCCCTACCGTCGCTTCGCCGATGAGGTCTTCATCGGCGATCCCGAGTCCGCGGTATGACAGCGCGATATTGACGGCCATGGCGCGATTCATCTCGACGATCTCTTGTAGCGCCGTGTGGTCGTTGGTATTGCGGTAGCGCTGAGCGAACTCGCGCTCGCGCTCATGGTGCGTTTCTTTGTCTATCGGTTTTATGGACCCGATGATGTACTGCATGGTCGACGGCGAAGAATCGGCGCCGCCGGGGCCGAACTTTTGCCGCGTGCGGGCCATGGCTATCCTCCGTCATTTGGGTTTGAGGGTTGACTGTCGAAGAGCGATAATACTTCGTTCTAGTCGATATTCCGGATTTTAGCAAGCCGCTTGTTGAGATGCTCGAAAAAAGCCCGTTTTTATTGACAAAAATCGATCTTTTTCTCATTTACTTTTTCTTGACTTTGTGCTATTATGAGGTAGTTCCAATTTGCTAGGGAGCCATTTTTTTATGCCCCGTTACACAACTTTACGACCCGCAGCCGCGATGATATCGAGCATTATAAGAAAGATAACGCACAGCTTTTTTGAATTAATTATTATTCAAGTTGTGTAACGGGGTATGCAGATTTCGTGGTTTGGTTACAGCGCATTTCGCATCCAGAACGACGGTACGACGGTCATTACGGATCCGTCAGACGCCGGGATGAATTTTTCCATTTCAAAACATCAGGCCGATATTGTCGTATGCAGCACAAGCGATATTTCCACCGATCCGATCGGCGGGAAACCGTTCATCATTACGACACCCGGAGAGTACGAGGTGAAATCCGTGTTCGTGCACGGTATCCGTTCGAACGCATCCACCATATATTTAATCACCGTGGACGACATCGGCATTGCCTTTATGGGGCATGCAAAATTTTCCGAACTTTCGGAGAAACAGCTTGAAGTGATGGAGGGCGCGGATATATTGCTGATGCCTGTCGGCGGCGGATCCGCATCGTCCGCAAAGGATGCGGTGCGCATCATTAATCAGATCGAGCCGCGCATTGTGGTGCCGAGC
>MHKK01000006.1 GCA_001818365.1 Candidatus Komeilibacteria bacterium RIFCSPHIGHO2_01_FULL_52_14 | reverse complement strand
AACCATTATCCGTTGAAAAAATTACAAAGCGTCTGGGCTCGTTGGCACCGGATATGGCAACCATATATAGATCGTTACGGAATTTGCATGCCGCGGGGATTCTGCGGCACGTTGATTTTCAGCACCGCCACGCTCATTACGAACTCAACGACCCCAAAGACCACCATCACTTTACCTGTACGAACTGCGGGAAGATGGTGAATTTTGAGAATTGCGATGTAACGAAATTAATTTCGCGCGTGCTCAGGAGAACCCCTTCATTTTCCAAAGTAACGGAGCATTCATTGGAGCTTTTTGGTCTCTGTGCGCAGTGCGCAAAGAAGTAGATAAAAAAATCGAAAATCGCTAACGCGCTTTCGAATTTTTTTGATCAAACAAACGGACCTTGTGAAATGGTGTTTCTCACTGCCGATGCATCCCGGGTCCATTCCACCAATACCCGCGTATCGCGTACGACGTGCGTCGGCACCTGGTAAAATCTTCGCAGCGTACGGTCACTCTCGTGATACGGAACCATTCCCAAATCAACATACCGCTGGCGCGTTATGGCGTTGGTGCGCAGATACAGTTTTCCCTCGGCAATGATCCCGATAAAATGCCCGCGGTCGTACAAGCCCCAATGACGGAATGTTCGCACGCAATAAATGCCGGCAATACATTGGAGCCGATCGGCAACTTCTTCTTTGAAGCGATCTGGCTGCAACATCGAGGTATCATCTGTGGGATGCGGTAAATCCTCATCCCGGATGAACGAGTCCACACCTTCGTCATACACCCGTTGTAGTGATTGTCAAGACCTCAAAGTTTCCATTTTCGGAACGCCTTACGTCCTCGAGTGTACGGCGATCCGATTGCCTTCGGTATCCACAAACACCCCCATGTGCCCGAGTTCTTTTGAGATCAATTTTTTTGGAACAAGCACTGTGCCGCCGGCCGCCTCAACGCGGCTTAGTTCGGTTGCGACGTCACCAGAGAACGCCGTGAAGTAGATAAGAACACCGTCCGCGGAGGGCGTATAGAATTCATGTTGTATGAGCGATCCGCTTGATCCCATGCTCTTCTCGACGCCGGGGAATAACGCCATGTCCAAAGGGCCCAGATGCAGCGGCTGCAGTTTTATGTCAAAAACCGCCTCGTAAAATTTGCTTGCCCGCCCCATATTCCGTACCGGAATTTCAAACCACCCGACGACATTATGATTTGGTTGTTTCATTTGTTTGTCGTTCACTACCAGTGTAACATCGGCAGAAAAAGAATAA
Organism: Candidatus Komeilibacteria bacterium RIFCSPHIGHO2_01_FULL_52_14; assembly: GCA_001818365.1. Taxonomy (GTDB): domain Bacteria; phylum Patescibacteriota; class Patescibacteriia; order UBA1558; family 2-01-FULL-52-15; genus 2-01-FULL-52-15. The sequence goes on along the minus strand of MHKK01000006.1, from coordinate 4,596 downwards.
CAGAACGGTAAGGAAAGGCGCTTATCGGCGTCAGAATATAGCAGAAGAGCAATTAACAATACTCATATGAGAATGCGGTACAAGCAAGCACTGTTTATAGGATCGCTGTGTCTGATGGCCGCCGGAGGGATCGTTGTCTCACGACAATTAGCCCGGCACTACGGTACCCGGATCGCAGATACTCCGAGCCACGGACAACCGGAGATGCAGAATGAATCGGGGAACGTTCAGATGGCAACCGTTGCACAGGAAGAAAGTCCCGCAACGAGTAATGCGTCCCGCGCTATTGTCACCGCCGGGTTGCGTATTTCTCACTGGGAGCCAAAACAGACGGATACGTATCAGATCGCGGTAGCAAATTACTCCGACGTCCGCTTTCAATTCGATAACTGCATGGTGACATCGCCGCTCATCGGAGCACGGTTCAAGGGCGGTACGACCATTATGCTTGACGGCAGATCTCCCGATCCGCAACTTATCACGATCGGTAACGCGAGCATTATGCTCAACGGATATGATATGGTATTCGTCACCTTGCCAATAGTAACGCAGTCGCGGCAATATTCGATCAACTGCCAGATGGGCGATTTCTATCAGTATAATATTACAAAGATCACTGTTGAGCCATAACAACGAGATTGAAAACACGAAAAAGCGGGGCTACACGGCCCTGCTTTTTATGTGAATCCGAATTGATGATTGACATAACGCTCCAATCCTCGTATACTTTTCCAGTTCTATGGATGAACGGCAAAGCACAATTCGAAATATCGCGATCATCGCTCACGTTGACCACGGCAAAACCACTCTGGTCGATGCGCTTTTGAAGCAGTCGAACACGTTTCGCGACGCTGACGCGCAGGGCACGACGATTCTTGACAGCAATGAATTGGAGCGCGAACGCGGTATCACTATTTTCAGCAAGAACGCGGCTATCGAGTGGAAGGGCGTCAAGATAAACATCGTCGACACGCCGGGGCATGCGGATTTTGGCGGCGAGGTGGAGCGCATCATGAATCTGGTTGACGCGTGTCTTCTTTTGGTGGATGCCAAAGAGGGGCCCATGCCGCAGACGAAATTCGTTCTCAAGAAGGCCATTGATGCAGGTCACAAAATTATCCTCGTTATCAATAAAGTCGATCGCAAGGATGCCCGGCCCGAGTGGGTGTTAAACCATACGTTCGATTTGTTCGTGGAGTTGGGCGCTTCCGACAGCCAGGCGAATTTTCCGGTTCTCTATGCATCGGCGTTGCACGGCGTTGCGGGCACGGAACACGATATGGCCTCGATGAAATCGATCATTCCGATCTTCGATTGCATCATCGCCGAAGCTCCCGCTCCGAAAGGAGACCGCGAGAAGCCGCTGCAGATATCGGTCGTGAACGTTCAATATGATAATTATAAGGGTAAGGTCGGCATCGGCCGTGTGATGAACGGACATGTGGAAGACGGCGAACGCGTGGTGCACATCAATCGCGAGGGAACCATCGTACCGGCGAAAATTACCGGGCTTATGACGTTCAAGGGTTTGGATAAAGTCCAGGTCTCCCAAGCAGCAGCCGGGGAGATCGTTGTCGTCGCGGGCATCGACGACATTACGATCGGCGAAACGATCGCCGATGCGGAGCATCCCATCGCATTGCCTCCGCTGTCAATCGAGGAGCCAACCGTCAAAATGACATTCGGCGTCAACACCTCTCCGCTGGCAGGAACCGAAGCGACATATTCAACCTCTCGAAATCTTGAAGAACGGCTCGATCGCGAACTGCAAAATGACGTTGCGCTGCGCGTTGAGCGCGGAACAGGCGAGGGTGCCTTTGTCGTATCCGGCCGCGGCGAACTGCATTTGGCTATTTTGATTGAAAAAATGCGCCGCGAGAGCTACGAGCTCCAGGTTTCTCGGCCGCAGGTAATTTTTAAAGAAGTTGACGGAAAGCAACAGGAGCCGTTTGAACTCGTTTCAATAGAAGCTCCGGAAAAGTCGTCCGGCATCATCATAGAAAAGATGGGGAAGCGTAAGGGTGAAATGAAAGATATGCGCGTTGAGCACGGTACGGCGTATATGGATTTTGAAATTCCGACAAGAGGGCTTATCGGCTACCGCAACGAATTTATTACCGATACGAAGGGACAGGGCATTATCAATTCGCTACTCCTGGGATATCGCCCAAAGATCGGCGATCTTGCGACTGCGGCCCACGGCTCGCTCATAGCAATGGAAGCGGGTACGAGCATGGGCTATTCACTCGCAAACCTGCAGGAACGCGGCGTGCTTTTTATCGGGCCGACCGTTGATGTGTATGTGGGCATGGTCATCGGTGCGAATGCCCGTGCGGAAGATATGGAAGTCAATCCCTGCAAAGCAAAAAAGATGTCAAACATGCGGAGCAAAGGCGACGGTGCATCGGTCCAGTTGGAAAAACCGCGTGATATGCAGCTTGAGAATGCGCTGGAATATATCGGCGATGACGAGCTCGTGGAAGTGACGCCCAAGAGCATCCGCATCCGCAAAGCTATCCTCGATACTCATTCACGCAGACGCGCTGCTGCGCAGGATCTGTAAAAAAAAAATCATTAGCACTCGCTAGTGATTTTTTTGGCTTTCTGCCTACCTCCTCAGTGGCGTGAAGCACTACTGCGGGGTTAGAACCAGGATTATGACGAGAGAGCCTGTTCTAACCCAGGCAACACAGGCAGTACAACCGTCCGACCAAAAACTCTATTTATGCTATGATTACAGTATTGTTCACACCCTGATCAATGCCTGATGTATTCAAAAAAATTAGAAGTTTAATATCCTTTCATATGGGGAAGGGTATAATCCTTGGGCTGTTTGTACTTATACTGCCTCTGTTCTTTTTTGTCGTTGCGGGGAGTTCCCATTTAATTATTCATGCCACGTTAGTCAAAAAAGTAATGCCTGCGATTGAACAGGACTTTAAGCATGAAATGGAAATGGCTTTACAACAGACCACGGCAGCCGTCAACGAGCATGCGATTGATAACTACATTGCCAGCAACAATCAGATTAGTGCTTCTCGTATTCTCAATGACCTGGGGAAAAAATATGACCTTACGACCATGGTCGCGGTCAATAAAGAAGGCGTCGCCATGGCGCGAATACCCTCTCCGAGAACCGGTGATTACGTTTTTCAGACAACACCGTGGGGACAGCTTGCCGCCCAAGGCCAGACCACGGTTATGGTCGGGGAAGGAAGAAACTTCCCGCTCCTGATTAACAGCGCCGTGCCAATTCTAAAGAACGGAGAAGTTCAGGGAGCGCTTTTCGGTGGCTACCTGCTCGATGATCACTATGCGCAGAACTTTCAAAAAAAATACCTCGAATCGGGCAGGGAAATCGTCTTCTACTCTAAAACAACCGGGGTTTACGGAGCGAGCTTTCAAGATCCTGAAACACAACGTTTGCTTAAAATATATTTCAGCCAGGGCTCTGACGCGGTACAACAAACAACATCAGGACTGTTGGGAAACCATCTTCGCCTTGGCAATACTATTTTTCACGTCCTCAACATAAAATTGGCTAACCAGAATGGCGATGTCGGCGGCATGATCGTACTCACACCGGTGAGTACAGGCTTCAACTCTGTCATGGCGATCTCGCCCGGGATCTTACTTTCACTCTTAGTTATTAAAATTCGTCAGCGCAAGCACAAGAATAACCTGCGCCGTACTATACTTGCTGCCGTCATTTTATTCATTACCGTTGTCGGAAGCTCGGTCGCCCTTGCTTGGATTATCAATCAACGGTTATATAGCCTGGCCCAACCGACTACGCCAATCTATAATTCGACCATTGCCTTTGCTCCTGAATCAGATCTGTTGCAATTAACCAGCCAGCAACTGATCTCAATCAAAATTACGACCGGCGGGGAAGCCATTAATGCCGCTCGGGCCGTTGTTCAGTTCAACCCACAGGCTTTGCGGGTTGAGGATATACTCTTGACCAACTCGTTCTGTGGTCAAGAGTTTGCCCTTGAGAAACAGATTGACAACCAAAACGGCTTAGTGACAATCGCATGCGGTAAGAAAAACGGATTTGTGGGCGATCAGGCAGTTTTGGCGGACCTGTTGGTCCAACCGCTGAAAGTCGGCATCACCGATTTGCAATTCGGTATCGATACTCAAGTGCTGGCCAACGACGGCCTGGGAACCAATGTTTTACGCACGGTAACCAACGGTTCGTATCAAATTATTACCTTCATCCCAGAAGGACAAAAGGATCGGGTAGAGTTATTTTCCTACTCCCACCCGAATCAAACTCGTTGGTATAATAAAAAAGATATTCATATCAACTGGATTCGGCCTGCCGGCTATACTGAGTACCTGTACGCCCTTGATCAAAACACGAACACGGCTCCAACAAGAGTACTCAGCACGGCCCAGACCAGTATTGATCTCACTGCCGATAAAGACGGGGTTTACTACTTCCACATTATGCCTCGCAAATCAGATCGTGACGGACAGGTGTCCCATTATAAAATCATGATCGACACCACGCCCCCGGCCGCTCCTGAAATTAAAAGCAGTGCTACCACTGTTCGGACGGGAGAGTTGGTACGCTTCGAATTCTTTAAC
>MHKK01000005.1 GCA_001818365.1 Candidatus Komeilibacteria bacterium RIFCSPHIGHO2_01_FULL_52_14 | reverse complement strand
GTACTCGGCAAGTTTCTCGGCTATGATTTTTCCGGAATCAAGCACTGTGGCTTTACTGCCAAAATAGCGGGCAATATCCTTCGACATGACGCCGTAATGCGTGCAGCCGAGAATAACGGTATCGGGATTATAACTTTTAACCGGGCGCAGATAGCCCTTCAGGATCATCTTCGTTGCCGCCTTATGCTCGATGCCTTCTTCGATGAGAGGAACAAGCAAGCGGCATGCCTGTTCCATAACGGTTATGTGCGAATTGAGCTTCTTGATTTCACGCCGATAGGCATGGGATCCGATGGTGCTGCGCGTGCCAAGCACGGCGATTCTTTTGTTTTTGCTTGTTTCGGCCGCGGCCTCAGCCAACGGCCGGATCACTCCTAAAATATTCCTCCCCGGATAGTGCTTGGGCAGCCAGTGCTGCTGCAGCGTCCGCAGCGCTTCCGCCGAAGCGGTATTGCACGCCAAGAGCACGAGCTGACAACCTTGCTTGAACAAATATTCGACCGCCTCGGTCGTGTAACGTAAAATCGTCTCCTGGTTGTGATCGCCGTACGGCGCTCGGGCGTTATCGCCCAAATAAATATAATCATACTGCGGCAACCGCTCTTCAACTTCCTTGAAAATAGTAAGACCGCCGAGGCCGGAGTCGAATATGCCAATCATGCACTCATGATACCACGTGTCATCGCGAGAAGTGAAACGACCAGGCAATCACAATTGAATCCGCTCGTCTTCGCGAGCGGATCCGCGCGACCCCGCTATGCGGGGTACGTCGCGAAAAAAACAACCCCGCTTCTCCTCCTCTCGCGCTTAGCGCGATTAGATTTGAAGCGGGGCCTATAAGGAGCCGGGGGCTACTTGTCCAGCACCACTTTGACTACAAAGTGGTGCTGGACTTGCGACGGACGAAGACGAACCGAACGTCGGGATTGAAGACGTCGCCGGGGCCGCCATAGAGCGTGCTGAGCCCCTGCCCGCCATCGTTGTGCTCGACATAGAACACGTTCAGGACGGCGCGCGGGTCGAAGATCGCATCCAACGAGCTGGCGATCGCTTCCATCGCGATCACGAGCAACTTGCCGAGAGGCTGATCCTTGTACTGGAAGCGGAGTTGGGGGCCGACTTCGGCTGGGCAGAGCTCATAACCGAGTTCGCGAATGCGACCACAGATGGCGTTGTAGCCGCTGCTTCTCGTGAAACCGAGCTCCGCAACCGTCGCAGTCACCAGGTCGATCGAGGTCTCCTCGCTCGCGAGCGTGAAAGCGGGCTTACCCATGATGTCGTTAGCCCAATCCAAGATCTGGAAGTCAGCGTCCTTGAGAGCGCTCTCAAGGGCCAGGGCATCCTTGTGCGTGCCGAGCTTGATCGTCTTCCAAGTCGGGAAGACGCGATCGAGCATCTTCACCACGGTCTCGCCGCTGAGGAAACGCTCCACGCCGTCCATGCCGCCGAGTTTGTTGACGACAGCCTCGATCTGACCCAGGTTCAGTTCTCCGTACTTCATGAGACGCCTCCTTTCGGACTGCTCGCCCGAAGGTTTCCCTCTTCCCGAGGGTTAAGGGCAGACCACCACCATGGCAGTCATAGCCAGAAACCACTCATACAGTTGCATCCTTAATTCGATTTTGGATTCTGCTTAATAATGGGTGGCTTGTGGCTATGACTGTGTGTGCAAATAGCTATATCAAAGAACAAATAATGATACTACAAATGGCATAATTTGTCAACCATCATATGATAAATTGACCTTTTATTAGCAAAATATAGCTTGTGAGCTAATTTTCACCGCAGAGGCCTAAATTGACAATGCCAATCATAGTTACCTTTCGTCATTGCGAGCGAAGCGAAGCAATCCCGATGAGTTTTCGGTAGCTCAAGGGGATTGCCACGGCCGCGACTTCGTCGGGCCTCGCAATGACATCATTTACTGAATGACCTGATCAGGGCAAGCACTTCGTCCCTCTTCTTGTGCATCAATTCCTTCGTTCGCGCTTCGAGATTCAGGCGGATCACCGGCTCTGTATTTGACCCGCGGACATTGAACCAAAAATCATGATATTCGACGGAAATGCCGTCAAGCCGGTCGAGTTTCCCGTCCTGATATCTGTTGGCGGTCGCTTCAATGACCTCTGCGACGTCACGAACCCGCGAATTTATCTCGCCCGAATGAAAATATTTCTTGAGCGGCCTCACATACTCGGCGACGGTTTTGCCGCTTTCCGAAAACTCCTGCATAAGTTTGAGCGTTACGATCATCGGCACCTCATAGCAGCCGTGCTCCATGTTCAGGAAAAAATGCCCCGATGACTCTCCGGCAAAATACGCACCCTCGCGTATTGCCTGGTCCTTGATAAGCGAATGCCCGACTTTGGTCACGATCGGCGTGCCGCCATACTGCTCGATCATGTCCCGCGTGATCTTTCCCGGGCGAATGTCGTAACCGATCTTTGCCCCGGGACGCTCATGCAGGAATATCTTTGCCAATATTCCCCGTATGATCGCCTGCTCAATGCTCTTGCCTTCATTGTCCACGAAAAAAATGCGATCGCCGTCGCCGTCGGTAGCGATGCCGAGATCGGCTTTCTCCGCTGCCACACGCTTCTCTAGATCGCGCATATTTTCTTCTTTCAAAGGATCCGCCTCGTGTGCCGGAAATGAACCGTCAAGGTCAAAATTCATTTTTACAAGTTCGCAAGGAAGTTTCTTAAAAAGCGCGTCAAGATACAAAGCACCCATCGCATTGGCAGCATCGACAACGACCTTGAACGGCTTTATTTTTCGTATGTTGCCGAATTTCAGATCATGCGCGACCTGATCGCGCAGCACGTTCGCTTTTCTGGTCATTTTTCCGGTACGCGGCGGCGTGTCAAATCCTTTCTTTGCGATCATCTCCTCGATCGTCTTGATGCCCGTTTCTCCTCCCATCGGAGCCGCGCGCCTACGGACAAGCTTAAAACCGTTATACTCTTTCGGATTATGTGACGCCGAGACCATAAACCCGCCGTCATATCCGTAATAGGCAACGGCAAAATAGAACGTCGGTGTCGATGCAAGACCGACGAAAACCACATCAACCCCTCCTTCGATCAATCCCCGAAGCGCTTCTTTGGTCAACGTGTCCGCAGACAAACGCATATCGTGCGCAAGGACGATCTTTAGAATCTTCGTCCCCGGATTTTCCTCACGCATAAGCTGAGCATATGCACGCCCGACGTTGTAGGCCGTTTCCTCGTTCAGTTCGGACGGATATATCCCGCGGATGTCGTAGGCTTTGAAGATAGACATGATCTTAGTATAGCAAATAGCGCGGTGCATGGCAGCTTGACACCCTCGGTTGAGGGATATAGGATACGCTATTGTTTTGTTCCTGAATATCTCAGCGTAGCATGCGCACAGGGGGAACTATGTCAAAATTCAATCTGTTCGGCACTATCCAAGCCGCACAGGATTATGCGGCGCTCTTTGCAGGCGCAACACCCGGAGCAACCCGCTTCGAAAGTGCCCCCGATATCCGTGTCGGTCCTGTGGCCTTGATCACCGCCGAGAACCAGACGGAATTCGACGAGCTCAATCGCCGGGCTGCCGAGCAACAGGGCTTCTGCTTCCGGAATGCCCAAGGGGATCTCATCAGGATCGTGATCGGACCGTTCCGAAACGGTTTTCTCCTCTGGTTCGTGAACTCCGATAGCGGAGCAGCGATCCGGGCGTAACCAACGGTCAGCATCGCGACCAGGGAGGTCGTCATGGCGTCGGTCATTGTTCCGATTCTCGCGGTTATGCTCGGCGCCGGGCTTATCGTCTGTGCGTTGATGACCCCGGTGAAAAAGGTGAGCCGACCCAAAGTCATTCTGGCAGCGGTCTTCGGACTCAGCGGGCTCGCCTTCGTGATCGCAGGAATTTTGACGTGCTGTTTCCTCGCGCTTCGCTGAGCCCAGCCCTAGTTTTGCGAAAGCAAAACTAGGGCTGGGCTTTCTTTCTGCCCACAAAAAGGCAGGCAACCCGCGCGCCCCGCTGTGCGGGGACGACGCGGGTCTTCCATTTTTTCTGAAAACCGATAAGATTGCGGCATGTTGTGATATTCCACATTCTCCCCCTTAGTGTAAGGGGGAACAAGGGGGTTACTCGTTGCAATATCGTAACTCCCCTCACCCCTCTTATCCTAAGAGGGGGATTTCACTCATCATAATAACTTCACATCAATGAAAAGTATTCTCCAATCCCAAGACCCTGAACTCTACAAAAGCATACAAAAAGAACTTGAGCGCCAGCGAACCGGCGCCGAAATGATCCCGTCGGAAAATTTCGCCTCGCTTGCCGTACTCGAAGCGCTGGGTTCTGTTCTCACGAACAAATATTCGGAGGGCTATCCGGGCAAGCGTTATTACGGCGGCAATCAATTTATCGACGAAGTTGAGCAACTTGCAATCGACCGCGCAAAAAAACTTTTTGGCGCCGAACACGTGAACGTTCAGCCGCTTTCGGGAGCTCCTGCCAATATCGCAGTGTATTTTGCCGTACTTAAGCCCGGCGATACGATCCTCGGTATGGACCTCGGGCACGGCGGGCACCTCACGCACGGGCATCCGGTCACGCACATGACCAAGGTGTTCAATTTCGTGCGTTACAAAACCGACATTAAGACCGGCCTCATCGACTACGACAATCTGCGCGAGATGGCGCTCAAGCACAAACCGCAGATGGTTCTTGCCGGCTTTTCCGCTTATTCACGAGAGTTGGATTATGCAAAAATCAAATCAATTGCCGATGAGGTCGGGGCCATCACCATGATGGACATGGCGCACATCGCCGGTCTTGTCGCGGGCAAACAGCTCACAAACCCGGTTGATACCTTTGATATCGTGAGCACGACGACGCATAAAACGCTTCGGGGTCCCCGCGGCGGCATGATCCTCTGTAAGGAAAAGTTCGCCCAGGCGATCGACAAGTCGATATTTCCCGGTTTTCAAGGCGGCCCTCACGAAAACAACATTGCGGCAAAGGCTGTTGCGTTCAAAGAAGCGCTTGATCCTTCATTCGTCGGCTATGCGAAGCAGATCATCAGGAATGCAAAAGCTCTTGAAGGCGTTTTCAAGGACGCGGGCATAAAAATCTGTCACGGCACAACGGAAAATCACCTCTTGCTGCT
>MHKK01000004.1 GCA_001818365.1 Candidatus Komeilibacteria bacterium RIFCSPHIGHO2_01_FULL_52_14 | reverse complement strand
CCCAAGAATCCAACGATGTGTCGCCGCAATTGATAAGTACGGATACAGGTAAAACCGATCAGAAGCGGTAAACCGACAACGAGGAGGCGAAGAGAAGTCAGCAAAAAGTAAAACAGAATAATGCCGTACAGACCCATTCCGACGGAAACGAGAAAATGCTCCACTTCGGTGAAAGCAATTTTGAAATATTTCGCAATCACCCGTGAGCCGATATTGTATGCTATAAAAGTGAGCCATAGATATACCGCGATTACTGCGGCTATGTTAAAAAATATCAGCGACAAGCCAATGAGAATTTCGGTTGCCGGCGCCTTAGGAAGAGAATCCCAATATGCATAGAAGACGTACGTACTGCCGTAGAGAATCATCAAACCGAGAACGGTAAAAAGTAGGGAGCGTTGTATCGTGATGTGGGCAGCCGCGTCACGGGATACGGAAAAAAGAATTTTCCATATTTTTTTTATAAATGGGTACGTTGCAATAAAAATACAACTGAGAATAATGAACAGGAAGAAATTTTTTTCCACTCTGCCCCGGGAAAAAGAAACGAATACGGCTAAAAAAATTACCGTGATGCTTAAAAGAAGCCCGTTTTTATAGGTCTGAATGAATCGTTCCATCGTGTTTTGGATATTGCTGTTTTTTATATTGAGTATGGTCGAGCATATTATTATATAGTATACACTTATATCGAGTAATAGTATCAATCATCAAAGATTCGGGGCGAAAGATGGCTCCCGGCTGCTTATCAAGACGTATCCCGATGCCGGCCAGTACAGGTGTGCTATCATTAATGCAGTTTTGATTTCGTTAATCCCGTTTATCCAGATGCAGTTCACGTGGCCTCAAATACATACGGCAACTCGCCAGTACGGCGTCATAGGTATTTTAATTGCAAGCGCGGTTTTGCTTATTTTTTCCAGAATCTCGGGAAATCTTGAATACAACGCTTTCCGCATGTTGGCGGAGAGTATTTCCCATGGACGGCTCGATCTTCAGAGCCCGATTCTACAGCAGGGGTATCCTGTCATTGATTTTATTTATTATCAGGACAAAGTATATATTCCCTTTGGTCCATTTCCCGCGGCCATATATTTATTGTTTTTGGCGGTGCCTGCATGGGCGGCCACGCATATCATAACCTATCTTTTGATAGGTCTCTGTTTTTTTGCATGGTATAAGCTCGCGCGACGCATGGATTTCACGGTACAGAATGGATTTTGGGTAGCGTTCGCATTTATATTTGCTTCGCCGATGCTGTTTGTCAATGTGTATCCCAGCCCCAACGGCATGAGCAGTATCATCGTCGTGCTCTTGCTGGTCATGGTGTTGTATGAGTACCTGGGGAAAAGACGCTATGGCCGCATCGGTTTATTATATGCTTGCCTATTGGCGACTCGCGGCACAGCCGTATTGTCTATCATTTTTTTTATGATCGATGCGGCTGTGAGACATCGGCACTCCTTTCGCGACATGTGTCGTGTTTTCGCATCCTTGCTTATTCCCGTTCTTATTTCTGTTCTTTTTTTGGCCTGGTACAATGTCGTACGCTTTGGTTCGCCACTCGAATCCGGTTATGGCCTTGCCTATTCGGGGATTGATCTCGGGGCAATGAGAGATGCGGGTCTTTTCGGCATCCGGCATCTACCCGGCAACCTTTATTATTTTTTGTTTTCCGGGCCGTTACCGGTTACAAGTCCTCCTGGGCAGGCGCTTGTATTTCCATACGTGACGTTTTCATTGTGGGGAGTCGGGATTATTTACACGGCTCCGTACCTGTTGAGTTTGTTGTGGCGGCGCATCGGCGACCGGCTCGAGCTCTTTCTGTGGATCGGTATTGCATGTACGGCGATTCCTGTTTTGCTGTATTATGGCATCGGTGCCGCGCAGCTCGGATATCGGTATGGACTGGATTTTTTTCCGCTCGTGTATTTCCTGCTCTTGCGGACACTACAGAAGCAAGACAAGCTCATACCGGTACGATTCGAGGTTCTCATGGCACTGACCTACATCTTTAATGCTTATTTGCTGGTAACAAGACAATAATGAAGCGCCTGATTATCTCTCTGGTGCTCGGTGGTTCGGTGGTTGCTTATTGTTTTTTTTATATCCGCGCGGCCAGCGGTAAACTTTTGACGCCCGGATACGGCATGGTCATCGGCGCGCTGCTCCTCATGCTTCTCATCACCGCGGGATTATTCAGTTTGCTGAAAGACATACGGGTACGCGTCCCTTTTGTTCTGTATCCGATCATATTCGTGACCCTCTGCATCGCCTTTAACATCTATGGCGTCTCAATGTACGGGGGCATGAACTACATACTGACGCAGAGTCCGTTTCTGATTTTCAATGCCGTATTTTTGATTGTTCGTGTCGTTGGCCTGTACGGCGGCATGACCCTGATGGCGTTTTTGCTTGGAGATCTTATGCTGCGTAAATTAGTTCGCCTCCGATGGGATCCCACGCCCTTCTCCGTCAGCATCGCTACCGGTTTTGTTGTCATCGCACTGTATGTGATGCTGCTGGCGTACGCGTCGGCGATATATCCCTGGCTCATGGTGCCCCTTATTGCAGCAGCGGCATTTAATACAAAGGGGTTAAAAAAATTTTCGTCCTCGCTCTTTGATCGCATACGCTCCATGCGAACGTATTCAGTACCGCTCATTTCATATGAGAATCTTTGGTATCTGTCACTGGTCGGTATGGGCGCCCTGATCTTTATCGGGTCAAGCTGGCCGCTTGTGGTGAACGGCGACAGCTTGCTCTATTATTTCACCACGCCGAACCTCATGCTTATGCATCACGGGTTCGTGAATTTTCCGTACTGGCCACCGGGAAACTCGGTCGTTGTGTTCAGCTATATCTACATTCCATTTCTGCTTGTCGATAAAACGATTTTCAATTATCTAGGCTTCTATTTTTTTCTTTTGAGCATCCCGCCGCTGCTCGGGATAGCACGGCGGTACGTTCACGATGATCGTGTCTGGTTGTCTGCGTGGCTGTTTCTGATGGTCCCCCAGAGCGTCCATTTTCTCTTGATAAACCCCAAGATCGATCTCATGAACATCTATTTCCTGCTCGTCAGCTTCTTGCTCTTGGTGCATGCTCTGCAGAAAGACCGGAATGATGCATTGTTACTTGCTGCTGTTATCAGCGGTTTTGCCATATCGATCAAAGTCAATAGTTTAGCGCTTGCCCCTGGTCTTGTGCTTATGTTCTTTTTGTTCCGGTCGGAACACCATACGAGACCGCTGCGCAGCACGATGACCCGAGCCGTGTTTTTTGCCGGCTTGCTCGGGCTTGTTGTTGTTTTTTGGAACATGAGGACCTACATGACGACCGGTTTTTTGTTCTATCCGTATACGGACGGGAAATTCTATAGTTTTGTCGCGCAGAGCGACGCGGAAAGGAAATTATTGGATGAATTCTATGATCAGTCCTATTTCTATGACTCAGAACTGCGGTTCGGTTCGACTTTTGTCCAGAACACCCGCAATTTTTTTTCCAGGGCAATCAATTCAGAAAGTTTCAACTTTGGTCCCATACTGGCGCTCATGACAGTTGGCGCACTGCTGCTTCTCTGTTTTAAGGAGTGGCATCATCTTGGAGCGCTCATAGTTGTGGCCTTTGCGATCTGGTATGTGAAGGTGCGTCTGCTGGGTCACTATCTTGATTTTCTCGAGCCGTTCGGTGCGCTTGCGGCGGTACTGCTCTGGAGGTATCTGTATCCACTTATGCAGCGGTACATCATCGTCTTGGTGTTTCTCATTATGTCTCTGAATCTGGCCAACGGCTATGCCATTGGTAATCAGCTGTTGTTCGTGAATAACCTGAAGCCGCTCTCCATTGCCGGCCTTTGTTGTGCACAGCCGTACTTTCTGACCGACTCATTGAATGCAATTATCGAGAAGAATCCCGGTGCAGTGTTCATATCGATGCAATCGGATATATTTGTAATGAAGGACAGTAACTGGCATCGGTTCGATAATAATGTTTCATATTACCTGGCGCTCCGGACTGCAATGTCCTCGGATCCTGCCGAGATACGCGCGTTGCTGCGGCGTGATGGCATAACGCACATCATTGATTCCGGCTATTACACGCCGCTGGAGAATTTATTGGATCGATGTCATGAGGATCAAAGAGATTGCTCGCTCTTTGAGCGGTTTCTCGATAGATCCCGGTCGCTGACAAGCGGACTCGATCCGATCGTACAAAAAGGGAGCTATGGCATATATAAATTATAATAGTGTCCGATAAGGTTGTGTTATACTTAATTTTAACGAGCGATTGATATACGAGTCATGGGCATAGCCGAAAGATCTATCGCCGCTATTCGCGGCTCACGGGGGATACTACTGCTTCTTTTTTTTGCATCAATTCTTGCATTGCTGTGTGCTTATTTTTTTATTTCACGCAGTGATGCCTTTTATGATTTGGCGGTAAGTTTTACTCAGGGCCGACTTGATGTTGTGCCGCCGCAGCTCCCTCATGATTATGTCTTGCGTACGGCGAAATACTATTGGGCACCGGGCCCTTTTCCATCGCTTCTTTATATTCCCTTTGCGTTACTGCAGACGGGACGGGGAGCCGACTTTTTGTCCTTTGCGCTGACTATGTGTATTGCATATCTGTTTTTCCGTCTCTCAAGGGCAGAAAAGTTGTCGGTTAATAGCAGTTTATGGCTGTCGTTTGCGTTTACTTTTGCATCTCCAATGTTGGGTGTTCTCTCATTCGCCCGGGCTTCGTATGTTGCGCATCTTATCGTGGTAGCAGCGCTTGCGGCGATACTCCTTGAGTACGCTTCGGCGAAGCGATATCTGCTTATTGGTTTTCTCTACGGTGTGATACTGGCTACCCGGGGTACTGCCGTGCTGTCAATAATATTTTTCATTCTTGATGCTGTAATTCGGTATAGATACGAACCAAAAAAAATGTTAAGGGCACTTTGCACGTTGGCTGCACCGGTAGTTGTCTTTTTGGTGTTGATTTTTTGGTACAATTATGCGCGGTTTGATTCTATTTTTGAAACAGGATACGGGATGGCGTTTTTGGGCGAAGATTTGCAAGCTATGCGGGATATGGGTTTGTTCGGTCTCGTTCATCTGCCGGCAAATCTTTATTACTTTTTCCTTGCAGGACCGCTACCCATTACGCGTCCGCCAGCTGCAACGCTCGTATTCCCGTATATTACTAATTCCGGATGGGGCCTTGGGATCATTTTTACCGCCCCATACTTGCTGTCCCTTTTTTGGCGCAGTATCGGTGATCGAACGGAACAGCTACTCTGGCTTGGAGTTTTGTGTGCAGCG
This sequence comes from Candidatus Komeilibacteria bacterium RIFCSPHIGHO2_01_FULL_52_14, assembly GCA_001818365.1. Lineage (GTDB taxonomy): Bacteria > Patescibacteriota > Patescibacteriia > UBA1558 > 2-01-FULL-52-15 > 2-01-FULL-52-15. The sequence goes on along the minus strand of MHKK01000004.1, from coordinate 8,427 downwards.
CTCCCGGTATTTTTATACTACGGCGTGGGTGCTTTGCAACTTGGATATCGGTACGCGCTGGATTTTTTGCCGCTCATATATTTCATTTTTTTAAGAACCCTGAAGAATCGCGACGGTGAAGTACCGGCACAATTTAAAAAATTATTTGCTGCTGTCTATTTTTTTAACTTGTACCTGGTGTTCGTCCAGGTTAAACTAATGATCTAACAGTCAGAAACATGGCCCGTATCATTGTCACCATGCCCGCTTACAATGCTGAACAGACGATCGCAGCAACCGTCGAGCGTTTGCCGCATGTATATGACGAAATTCTATTGTGCGATGATGCGAGCAAAGACAAGACAGCTGCCGTTGCCCGTTCACTGGGGTTAACGGTGTTCGAACATGGACGTAACGGCGGCTATGGAGCGAACCAAAAAACACTGTACTACGAAGCGCTGCAGCGGAATCCTGACGTCATTATTATGGTGCACCCCGATAATCAATATGATGCTTCAAATGTCGGGACAGGGATCCGAATGATAGAAAGAGGAGAAGCGGATTTTATTATCGGCAACCGCATGTCAACCGCGCGGAAAGACGGGATGCCGTTCTGGCGGTACGTGAGCAACCGTTTTCTGACTATCTGCCAAAATCTCGTTTTTCATTCGCATATGCATGAGCTGCATTCCGGCTTGCGTTTGTATAAAGTGTCCATGTTGCGTCAGATGCCGTTTGAAAAATTTTCCGACGATTTCGTCTTCGATAGCGAGACGATCGCCTGGGCTTTTGCCCACGGATTCAAATTCGGCGAAATTCCGGCGCGCTGTTTCTACGGCTTTTCAGAATCCTCGATCAATTTCAAACGGAGCGTTGCCTATGGATTGGCAACGCTCAAAGTATTGATGCGGTATATGAGTGGTTACTATCGCAGGATGCGATAGGTGAGGCCGGAAACGATCTTTAGGCCGCAATGCCGATGAGAAAGCCGAATCCGGCCGCGACAGTACCGATTGCCAGAGTGAACCAGGCGAGTTGTGTCCGGCGAACTGCTGTGCCGGTACGGATCGTTGCTTCAACGTTTCGTAAAAAAGCCAGTTTTTCTATTAACGTCCAGTTATTTTGGATTTTTTTATTCTTCATCCAGCTTTCAAGAGCCGCGATATCGTCGATCACGTGCTGAAAGTGAACATCTTGAAACGGATCACGACGCTCTCGCATCATGCTCTCAATAGGATCGAAGGTACGGCCGTTGTAGTTCATGGAATTTACCCTTATTGTACCACATTGGGTATTGTTCGAAAGCGCTTGATCCTCCTTCGCATGAAGCTTCGGAGGATCTGCGGGCGCTGCGCGACCTTGACTTTGGAACTGCGCTCCGCTACGCTTGCTCGCGTATAGGTATGACAGACGAACGCGCTACGATGAAAACATCCTTTTCTCGCGAGCAGTATGATCTGCTTGAGAGAACGATTGGGCCCGAAGCATGCCGGGCGATCGGAATCTACCGGATTCCCGATTCTTTCATGCTCTCCGTTATTATACCGGCATACAACGAGAAAAATACTATTGAAGAGTTGGTTCGCAGGGTTCAGCGGGTCCCGATAAAAAAAGAAATTATTCTGGTGGACGACGGGAGTACCGATGGAACGGGCGCGCTCATGAAGAAGTATGCCGATCAGGATGGCGTTTCGTTTATTGCGTTTCCCGAAAACCGCGGCAAGGGAGCCGCACTGAAGGCCGGGTTTGAAGCGGCGCGGGGCGACGTGGTGATGATCCAGGATGCCGATCTGGAATACGACCCGGGAGAGTATTTTAAACTGCTACAGCCGATCATCGAGGGCCATGCCGATGTTGTCTTTGGCACTCGGTTGACGGGAGGTAATCATCGCGTGCTGTATTTTTGGCATTATGTCGGAAATAAGATGCTGACGCTCCTGTCGAACATGTTTACGAATTTGAACCTGACCGACATGGAAACCTGCTACAAGGTATTCCGCCGGGAGGTAATAAAAGACATCGCTCCAAAACTTCGTGAGCAGCGCTTTGGTTTTGAGCCGGAAATAACGGCACGGGTATCGCACTATCCGAACGCGCGGATCTACGAAGTGCCCATCAGCTACTCGGGCAGGACCTACGCAGAAGGCAAAAAGATAACCTGGCGCGACGGCATGCGCGCGCTGTGGTGCATTCTCAAGTATCGCCGCTAGGAGCGAGAACCGGGCACGACTTTGAGGGGTACAGGAGTCGTTGAGTTGAGGATGTTGGTGAGATTTCTCTGAAAACAGAAAGGTCCGGCGTCGTGCAGCCACGGCGAACCCGGGTAGCTGTAATCTTGTCCGTCGGTAATTTCTTTGTTTGAGGTTGCGAACGTAGCGCAGAGCGAGTAGTTGCTTTCATCAATCTCCGTATACTCGAATAGCGCTCCCGTTACCGGATCTTTTGTCGCTCCTTCGTGTACTTGGATATCGTCGAGCGAGGCGGGAAGTTTTCCATAGGTCTGCAGGTAAAAGGTGATGCCGCTGTCGACCTCCTGGAGATTATTGAGGCGGGCAACATCCTGACCGCGGAGCCGTTGCACTGCCGGCGATTCGATAAACATGAGCCCTGCACCGATCACGACCAATGCGAGCACTCCCGTTGCGTTAAAATACAGGCGGGGCAACTGGCGCGCTTCGGAAGAGCCCGAACGCAAGAATTTGATATCGGACAGATAATAATAGAAGATGTTTCCCGCTATGACGAGTATCACAGCGGATTTTAGGATGAACGGGAGCGTCGTTTCGCCTCCTAACAGCGTGTACACTAAAAAGATGAGGTCGCCGATGGTGACGAGCGCCGCGACGACAAGTGTCAGATAGGTAAGCCATTTACGTAGTCCCGAGTTGCGCATTGCTTCATCCGCTTTGGAATCGCGATTGACCTTCCACGACATCCACAAGAAGACCGGCGTGCCGATGATGAGCGTCGCCAAATGGTACCGGAGCGAACCGGCCGACACGGTGGCTATTCTGCCCACCAGGGGAAGCGTCTTATTGATAATGTAAAAGAGAACGCCGCCAATGCTCACCGCGACCATGTACAGGAGCACGAAGGACAGAAAATACAGGAAGAAATTTCTTGCATGCTGCGCTCCACCGGTTCGCGGTTGCGCGACTGGCGTTTGATTGGGCGTCGCTGTTTGCGTTTGTTCCATATTCGTGGCGTTATCCTGTTTAGGTTCTTAGTATACAGTGTTCAAATAGTGAACTCAAGTACTGGTTCTGGAGTGTGCAATCAACACGTGCTACGATAGGAGTATGCGCTCCCGACTGATGTTCAGTGCAGCACTTCTGCTTGTTCTCGTTGTCATGAGCGCTTTCCTGGTGTATCGTTCAAATCAGAAAAAGCAACAAGAACAAATAGCAAACTCATTGGCAACCGGAAATAGTATGGGCAGCTTACTACTCTCATCGACTGCATTCGCGTCACAGGCACCTATCCCGGCGAAGTATACCTGTCAGGGAGACGAGATAAACCCGCCGCTGACGATACAAGGAGTCCCTGTCGGCACCAAATCGCTCGTGCTGGTCGTGGACGATCCTGATGCGCCTGCCGGCGTATGGGATCATTGGGTTGTTTGGAATATACCGCCGGATACGACCGAGATCGCCGAAGGCAGCGTTCCTGCCGGAGGAGTGCAGGGGAATAACAGTTCCGGTAAACCGCGCTATCAGGGACCGTGCCCGCCTTATGGAACGCACCGGTATCGTTTCAGCGTCTATGCGATTTCCGATCTTCTTGCGCTGGCGCCCGGAGCAACGAAGGACACCGTTCTTTCGACGCTCTCCGGTAAAGTACTCGATCAGTATACGCTTATCGGGCTCTATCAAAAGCAGTAATGCGGGACTGGAATGCAGACGTTTATGAGATAGTGCAGAGGATTCCTCGCGGCGCAGTTGCAACCTACGGGCAAATTGCCGCGCTGGTTTCGTCCCCGCGTGCGGCACGCGGTGTGGGAATGGCGCTTCGGCACCTCCCGGAAGGCAGCTCGGTTCCGTGGCACCGCGTTATCAGCAGTACCGGAGCGATTTCGATTGAAAATTTTGATCATCCGGCGGAAGAGCAGGCAAATTTGCTTATGGCCGAAGGGATCACCGTGCATCGCGGCGAAAAAGGATATTCCGTTGACCTGACGCGATACTTGTGGCAGCCTGCTTCGATTGACAAGGGCGTGTCGCTTTAGTATTGTGATGCGTGCTCGCGGGCCCCGTCCGGCCTGATGCCGAGACGAGCCTCGCGCTGCGCGCGGGCATCGCCCTGTAGCATCCCGCAGTGCGGGAGCAACGGGGCAAGTATAATGGTAGTATTCCGCACCAATCCCTCGGCAAGCTCGGGATGGTACGGGGCGCGCCCTCAGCTTTCTCCCGCAAAAACGAGAAGCGATAGCGACGAAGTTTTTCTGATCCCGCCGCGAGGCCGTAATTTCGCACTAACACCGGTGCGGGCATCGTATAACGGTATTACCTCAGCTTTCCAAGCTGATGAAAGGGGTTCGACTCCCCTTGCCCGCTCCAATGTTAGTGCGGGATCCTCACAACCAGACGGACCCCTTTTGTTTATTCAGTGGGTGCGTCTATGCTATACTGATAACAAGTATCAACTATGTTTAGGTTAATCTATATGAAAAAGCGGGCTCTCATCATGGCTCTTGCCTCGATCAACGTATTGAACGCGGCGACTGCCCATGCACAAGTGTCGATCGACTTTCCGACGAATTTTGCCGGATTCAGCTCTCAGGACGTCAAGGTAACTATCCAGAATGTTATCAGGATTATTTTGGGATTCTTGGGGATCCTTGCCATTGTCGCGATCATCTTTGGAGGATTTAAGATGATGGTCTCGCGGGGGGATGCTGACGAAGTCGGTAAGGGGCGAACCGTGATCAAGGCAGGCCTTGTGGGTCTTGTTATCGTTCTCGCTGCGTACGCCATTTCCTCGTTTGTTGTCAGCAGCATCGAAGGTGCCGTATAGTGGAATTTCCAATAACTAACACCCCCATCATCCGCCGATTGGCGGATGATGGGGGTGTTATCAGCGTTTAAAATTGTCCCAGATTTTCCAGGCGTCCTTGATATCAGCGTCGCTTAATTTGCCGTGCTGCCGTTCTTGCTCAAGACGATGCCGGAAGTGCTCCCTGTCATCGCGGTTCAATTCGGAATAGCGATCAACTTTCTTCCCGACGATTTCACCTAGATGCCCCATGATGATCTCAACATTTTCCCTTGATAGATTCGCCGTTTCCAGGGTCCGATTCGCGTGGGCCATGAATTTACGTGTTACGTCCTCCACACCCTCGTCACGGCTGAACTGATCGTCTTTCTTATAAGCCCCATGACCGGACTTTCCATATCCAACGGTCTGGGGGTTAATGCTTGATAATGGGTCTTTTAGCGGCATACAATTATTGTTAAGCTATTTATATCTATAGTATAACGGATTACGCCCGTTGGCAATTCGGCATGCTTCCGTTAAGATAGGGAAGGCATTTATTCCTGCGGGTATAGCCCCGCAGCATCCCGCAGTGCGGGAGCTACGGGGTAAATATAGGGGTAGTCGTTCTTCGTTGCGACAAAGGAGGACAGATGCGACCGCGCGATTAGATATGCGGGATTAGTACAGTGGTAGTACCCGCCAGACTGCCTTGCGTCAGCGAGGCGGGCGCGGTGCTAGCTTCCCAAGCGCATTCGGTATAGGTGTTGCGGGTATAGTATAGGGGTATTATGCGACCTTCCCAAGGTTGAGAGACGGGTTCGAGTCCCGTTACCCGCTCCAAGCATTTGCGCATCTATGAAGGAGTTTTTTAAACCTCATCATATGCGCAAATGCTTGGAGCGAGGCTCGGCCAGTTCGCCTGATGACGTGCATATGTACTACGTCTATATTATCAAAAGTTTAAGGGATGGTAGAACGTACGTCGGGTATACACATAACCTTGAGAACCGTCTGAAGAGTCATAATACCAGTAGAGTACGTTCAACATCTCATCGATCCCCATTTATATTGCTCCATTACGAAGAGTTTGGCATTATGAGTGAAGCAAAGGAACGAGAGCGATGGTGGAAAGGAAAAAGTGGAAGGAAAGAGATGAGACGTTTTTTTGAAAGTGCTCAGTAGCGAACTGGCCGGCCCGCTCCATATGTACCGAATGGCTGGTAGAGTTTCCGTGACATCTCCGCTCTGCGGAGTGCACGGACCAGCTCGCGAAGACGAGCTGGCGATTCTCGTATCCCGCTCCACACGTATCATTGTCAATAGTTAATCGTTATCGGATACCTGTTATTTTTTGCTATACTAACTGTCATGGATTTAAAAACGAAAAAACAACCTATATTGGTGAAGTGGCTGTATTTTGTCGGTTTTTTTCTGTTGACGCTCGCAGGGATGTTCCTGGTCTACCTATACGTTTGGCAGCGGGTTGTTATCATTGTTCAAAAGAAAGTGGCCGGCGACATTTTTATTCAGGCAACGACGAAATCCTGTAGTACCGATGATGACTGCGCCGGCTCCTGCGGAATTCCGAATCTCACCAAATCGGAGGCCTGTCTCTGTCTGACGGATCGCTGCATGCGTGTTGCCGGAGCTGATTATTTTTCGGAATCGAAATATTGCGAACGGGATTCGGACTGCGTCGTATCGTGCTATGAAGGACCGGTGAGTTTGGTATATTTTGAGACAGCCGGCGGTGCCGCCGCCGATTGCACGGCGGGCTGCAAAAGCGATGACGTCATGACGATCAACGGTACGGCGAATGCAGTCGTATGCCGAAGCCATCAATGTCAGTATCAGCGCGGCAATACGTGTTACATGGGTAAAATTCCGGCTCGAGCGCAATGACCATCGTCTACACGATCAATGGAGAAGGAATGGGGCATGCGTCCCGTAGTTCCGTCGTGATCGAACACTTACGCGCCGCCGGGCATCGGATTATTATTGTCAGCTCGGGCGAGCGGCCGCTGCAGTTTCTTCGCGAGAGGTTCGGTCACGTGCACGCCGTTCAGGGGCTGCATATGGTCTACCGTGATAATTCCGTGAGGCGCGCACGAACCGCTGCCGCAATGTTTAAAAATGCGGGCGCGATCACTCGAGAGATCGGGGAGCTGTCGCGAGATCTCAAGGACGAGCCGATTGATGCGGTGATTTCCGATTTCGATTTTCGCGGTTATCTGATAGCGCGGAAGCGGAAGGTTCCTCTTATCAGTATTGATAATATCCAATATTTGCGATTCGCATCGCTACGCGTTCCCGCGAAAGAGGGCTTTAATTTTAGGATCAATCTCGCGGTGGCATCGTTCATGGTACCTCGCGCACGGTATTGGTTCATTACGACGTTCGATCCCGAGCCAAAAATGCGATCCAAAACGCCTGCAGGAAAAGTTTTTTTGGTGCCGCCGCTCCTGCGCAGCCGGATATTGAGCACAAGGCCGACTCGCGGTCCCCATATTCTCGTGTATCAGACATCCGGCAGCAATCAAGAGCTTATGCCGGTTTTGCAACGCCGTTCGGAAAAATTCATCGTATATAACAGTCCGGTTCGAATCGTTAGCGATCACATTACCGTGAAACCGTTTGATGAGGAGACCTTTATCAATGACCTTGCTTCGTCCCGGGCCGTTATTACCAACGGCGGATTTAACGTTATCACCGAGGCGTTGTATTTTAAAAAGCCTGTCCTGTCGGTACCGGTGGGCAACCACTACGAGCAGCAGCTGAACGCTCTGTTGCTTCATGAGCGAAATTTGGGAATGATGTCTGTGCGTGTCACCAATCAGCAGATCGATGAACTTCTACGGCGAGCGTCGGCTTTTGAACGTGCCGCCGGCCGTTTGCAGTTCGGCAATACACCCTGTTTTACTGCCTTGGATGGTATCGTAGAGTCGATTGTCTCAATTCGCGGCCGTTGAAACTCCGATGCCGATGAGGGGTTTGCCCCAGAGCCGGAGAAAGTCGCTTTGTATATCGGTAAAATTTCGTGTACACGATCTCTCGGCGCAGCGCACCGTCGAGGTGCTCGTGCTGTCCGCTCCTTTTGACACCATGGTGACCGCGAACATCGGTGTGGTTGTCGGAGAAAAAGACGGGATGAATTTCTGCATGTCCAGAAAATTATACAAAATCATTTTATTCACGAGGAGCGTTACCCCGTGAGTATCAATCGGAGTCGCTTCGGTCGTCTGAAGGTGATTCCCTTCCTGCGCGCGGTATCTGATGGTTGATGCACGCCGGTCAATCAGTAACTCGTCCTGCGCATCCCTGGTGTTCGCAATAAAGAAAAGCTTCGCGGCATCGCGGTACGGCTGCGATATCTCAACTTTCGATGCATGCCAGCCGCGACTGAAGTCAACGCCGCACACCTCCTCAAATGTTTTGCCCGGCGGGACGTAGTCGCATGTCTGATAATTGCAGATT
>MHKK01000003.1 GCA_001818365.1 Candidatus Komeilibacteria bacterium RIFCSPHIGHO2_01_FULL_52_14 | reverse complement strand
CCGCATGCCAAGGAGTTCGTTGCGACGATGGATTTCGTTTTTGAAACCTACTGTTCGCTCATCGAGCCCATGAAAGCGTACTACGAGAAATTGAAGACAATCGACGATGCGGAATACGATATCGACGGCGACGGTGAAAAGGAAAAATACGGCGAGTGCAAGGACGAGATCGAAAAAAAAGCGTTCCGCATAACCTATACCGCTGACCTGCGTACCCGAGCGTGCGATACGCTGCGGGCGCTTTTACCGATCGCCACGCAAACCAACGTCGGGATATTCGGCAACGGGAGATTTTTTCAGTATATGCTGTCGGCGCTGTATTCGAGTTTTTACACCGAAGCGGAGGAAATCGCGGCTGCCTCGCACCGCGAGCTCAACAAGCTTATCCCCGCGTACGTGAAGCGCGCACGCAAGAGCGACTACGTAGTTGCCAATCATGTGGCGATGCGAAAACTCGCGAATGAACTGTTCCGGAGCGTTACCGCTGCCGCGGCTCGGGAGGAAATCGATTTGCTCGACTACGGCGATGATGCGATCGCGACGATACTGAAAAAAGACAAACGGATCGGGGCGGAATCGGTCAAAGCGGCACGGCAGCACGAATTCGACATGTTTACGATCACCTGCATGTTGTACCCGTACGTATCCCATCCGTTCCGCCAGATACGGGACAGGGTACGCGGCATGAACGCTGCCGAACGGCAACGGATCGTCGACACCTACGTCGGTAGCCGGCAAACGCGCCGCGACAGGCCGTACCGGGCTTTTGAGAGCGGATATCCCTACACCTTCGATCTGGTGACCGATTTTGGCGTGTATAAGGATCTGATGCGCCACCGCATGAATACGCAGCTTCGTCAGCTTTTCTCGCCGCTCCTGGGGTTCGTTATGCCTGAAGATCTTAAGACCGCCGGTTTTGCGGACAAGGCCAATGCGTGCAACACCCGCGTTACTTCGCTTTATAAAAAACTGTACGAAACGCTTCCGTATGAAGCATCGTACGTCACTTTGCACGGCAATAAGGTGCGGTGGCTTTTGGGCATGAACGATCGTGAAGCGTTTCATCTTCTGGAATTGCGCACGACACCGCAAGGGCATCCCAATTACCGCAAGACATCTCAGCGGATGCACGAGGCCATCAGGAAACAATCCGCGTGGCGGGCGGATGCCATGAAGTTCGTCGATTACAACGAGTATTTTTGGGCACGGGGCGATTCGGAGGCGCGGCAGCGCGTTAAGGAACGGGAACTGGAGGAACGTTTGAAGCGCACGGGCAAAAAGGCATGAAGGTATCGCTTATCATGACGATGACGGTTGACGGGTTCATTGCGCGGGACTCAGGAACCGATGCCGAGCTCGTTTCGGCTTACGCGCCGCTGTTTTTTGAGGATACAACGCAGCTTATCGGAACGGTTATCGTGGGTTCAAATACGTTTAGCTTGCTCAAAGAACCGTTCCCGGGCCGTTTAACGATCGTTATGAGTTCCGTGCCGCAGCCGGAGAGAAATATCTCCGGTATCGTCGAGTTTCACAGCGGTGAACTTAAGGATCTCCTGGCCGAGCTTGAAACACGCGGCCTGCACGAGGTAGCCGTGGTTGGCGGTTCGCAACTGAATGCCAGTTTTCTCGTCGATAATCTTATCGACGAACTATACGTGATCGTCGCTCCGCGACTCTTTGGCCAGGGGATTTCGCTCGCAAGCAATTATGATCTGGAAACGGAATTACGCTTGCTCGAGGAACGGCAGCTTGGCAGCGACGCGGTTTTGCTCCACTATGAAGTCGTGAAATAACTATGAAGAAAGGAAAGCTTATCGTCCTGTACGGCATCAATAACCTGGGCAAAAGCACCCAGGCGAAGCTTTTGGTCGAGGAACTCACGCGTCGCGAATTCTCGGCTTCGTATCTCAAGTACCCTTTGTACGCCTTAGAGCCATCGGGGCCGCTCCTGAACGATTATTTGCGCAAAGGAAATACGTTCAAATTTTCCGCACGGGAGTTCCAATTCTTGCAGGTGTTGAACCGTACGCAGTACGACGCAACCCTTCGCGAACGTGTTGCAGCGGGAGAGTGGGTCGTTGCCGAGGATTACGTCGGCACCGGTATTGCCTGGGGTATGGGGGCAGGTGTCGATCGCACGCTTCTGGAAACGCTGAACCGCCATCTGGTGAAAGAAGATCTGGGCATACTGTTCGAAGGCGACCGGTTTCTGTCCGGTAAAGAACAAAATCATCGTCATGAGACGGACGATGATCTTATGGCCCGGGTGAAAGCCGCACACGTGGATCTGGCTGCCGCTCGAGGATGGCAGCGGCTGCCGGCGCATGGTACGATTGAGGAGGTGCAGCGTTCCGTGTGGCGCATCGTCGCCGAGCGATTTTCTTTATGAAAAAACAGCAGCCACTTGAAGCGGTCATCGGACTTGAAATTCACGTGCAGCTGAAAACAGCTTCAAAGATGTTTTGCGCGTGCGCGAATGTTTTGGGTGACGCTCCGCCGAATACGTCGGTGTGCCCGATCTGCCTGGGGCATCCCGGAACCTTGCCGGTTTTGAACCGTGAAGCGGTGCAAAAGGGCATAGCTCTGGCGCTGGCATTCGGCAGCGGGATAGCGAGTAAGATGCGGTTTGACCGCAAGAATTATTTTTATCCCGACTTGCCGAAGGGATATCAGATCTCGCAGTTCGACCGGCCGCTCGCGAAGGACGGTTCGCTGACACTCGCACTAGAGGGAGTGATGAGGACATTTTCGCTCGAGCGGCTCCATCTGGAAGAAGATGCCGGTAAGAATTTTCACCGATCTGACGCTACCCTGGTGGATTTCAACCGCGCCGGTGTGCCTCTGGCGGAAATCGTCACGAAACCAGATTTTAGATCTCCTTCTGAAGCGCGGGCATTTTTACAGGAGCTGCGCTTGATCGCCCGATACGTCGGCGCGAGCGATGCGGATATGGAAAAGGGACAGCTCCGGTGCGATGCCAATATTTCGTTGCGGCCTGTGGGTGACGAGACGCTATACCCGAAGATCGAGGTCAAGAATTTAAACTCGTTCCGTTCCGTCGAGCGCGCGTTGGCCTACGAATCGAAACGTCAGGCGGAACTCTGGCATCAGGGCAAACCTCCCGCGCAACAGGAAACGCGCGGCTGGGACGAAGGAAAGGGCGAAACGATCCTGCAGCGAACGAAGGAAGGCAGTGACGATTATCGTTATTTCCCGGAGCCGGATCTGCCGCCGATCGATATTTCAAAGAAGGACATCGAGCTGATCGAGAAAGCCATTCCCGAACTTCCCCAGGCGAAGCGTGCACGTTTTATTCTGGAATACGAGCTCAAACACTCCGAGACGGACGTCCTCGTTGCAGACAAGGATGTCGCGGATTATTTTGAGGCAGTGGTGAGCGAACTCAAGGCGTGGCTGTTTGATTCCGGACAAGTCGAGGAAGGTACGCACGATGAGATTTGGAAGAGAAGCCGTCGTAAGATCACGAAACTCGCGGTATCGTGGCTGACGACAGAGCTTTTTAAACATTTGAACGCCGAAGGGAAGGCGATTACGGAATCGCCGGTCACGCCGGAGAACATGGCGGAATTCATTGTTCTCGTCTACGAGGGGAAAGTAAATAGCAGTGCCGCGCAGACGATACTCGACGTGATGTACCGTGAAGGGAAAGACCCGAGCGATATAGCGGAGGATCGCAAGTTGTTTCAGACGAGCGACGCATCAGGCCTTGCTGAATTTATTAAACAAGCAATCACGGAGAATCCGGACCAGGCCGAGCAGTACCGTGTGGGCAAAGAACCGGTGCTGCAGTTTTTGGTCGGCAAAGTGATGAAACTCTCCGGCGGGCGGGCAGATCCTGCCGTTGTTGCAAAACTTCTAAAAAAAGAGCTCCGTCCGTAGTTTGAGGTGCGGAGAATATCGTCTTTGAGGCCTTGACGGCGCACGAAATGACTGGTACTGTTCCCAGTCGTTTTTGTTCCTTCCAGTGCAACCGCAGCGCCAACCACTTCATACGGAGGGCTGATGGACACAAAGCTTTTCGAGCTGGCTACGACGTTCGATCTGTCTCTGATCGCTCAGCACCTGCACGATCGGGTGCAGAAGACGCCCCTGACCGAGGACACGAATCTCTTCGAAGCGCATGAGTACCTGCCGGAGCTGAACCGCATCACGACCGGCTACGACGGTCAGGGACGCATGTCGTACCGGCTGCTCGCCCGAGACAGAGATCGCGTCGCAGTGCTGGCCGCGCTCTACGATTGTGCGGCACCGCCGCATCTGCACCGCGAGGGTGAGGATGTCATCGATCTTGTCGGCGGGCTCAAGGAGCACGAATGGTGCGCCGGCCGCGTGTCGTCTGGTCCTGCAGGAAGCAGGCACCGCTGGTCTCGCTGGGGGGTGGAATCTTTCCATCAACCGTTCACGAGCGTCGGCAAGCTCTGGGTGGGGGTGTACCTCCAACCGCACGGTCTGACGATCTTCGATTCGATGACTAGGACGGAGCTTGGTAAAGTGTTCCAGACGCATGCGGTCGCAGCCGAGCGACTCATGGCCCAGCACAGCTGGCACCGGCTCTCCGCGACGGAGGCACGCATGGTCGTGGCGGAGAACCTGAAGCTCCGCATGCCGCCGAACGCGACCGAACCCGCTCGCGAGCTCGCTCGCGTCTGACAGGCGGAAAGCCGCTCGAAACATGAACGGGACGTCCAGTGACGTCCCGTTTTTCTTATGATTTAAGAAAACCCCGAACGAATGGGATGGCGTCGGCTGTTGCGTGTACCCAGGCGATATCGTGTCGCCGGTTCAATTTTTTGAACCACGTCATTTGCCGTTTTGCAAGACGGCGGGTGTTGCGCTGGATGAGCACAATAACCTCGGCAAGTTTCCTGCGGCGCATCAGATATTCGCGCCATTCTTTGTAGCCGATGGCCGTCAAGGGATGCGCACGCCATGAATAGCGGCGTACGAGCGATTTTACCTCGCGCTCGAGTCCCGCGAGAACCATGGCGATGACACGTTCATTGATGCGCTCGGTGAGCTGATCTTGCGGGAGGTTGCATCCGATGATGCAAAATTCGAATTCGGTCGGCCGCTGCTTCTGGTTTTCATAAAATGAGGAGCCGGTCGTGATGGCGTGTTCGAGGGCGCGGACCAAGCGTCTGCGATTGTGCTCATCGATTCGCGTGGCGGTCTGCGGGTCAATTTTGCAGAGCTGACCATAGAGTGATGTGGTCGCGTGCCGTTCCAATGCCTTTCGAAGGGACGCGTCGGGTTTTGAGGCAGGAAGTTTGTAGTTCTCGAGAATACTCGAAATATAGAGTCCGGTTCCGCCGACCAGGATCGGTAGCTTGCCCGCTTGCATGATAGTTGTAAGCGCAACCTGAGCGCGGCGCTGCCAGTCGGCAAGAGTAATCGGCTCATCTGGTGTCGCAATATCGATCAGATGATGGGGAATCGCTTCGCGATCGGCTTGCGTCGGTTTGCTGGTACCGATATCCATTCCCCGGTATACCTGCAGCGCGTCGGCGGAGATGATTTCCCCGTCGAATCGCTGTGCCAAAAAAAGCGCGAGCGCGGATTTACCCGCAGCCGTTGGGCCGAGGATGACGATGATTTTAGCTTTTCGCTTTGACGCGTAGGGTGCGGGATCCATAGGGTTTGGGCCTGATTCGGGTGAAATGGCCGGCCAGAGACGGCCTGCGTGCGCGAACCCGTTCTCGTTTCTTTTCGCGCCGTTCGGCACGCACCTTTTTCATGGTAGTGGGGTTAGATCGATTGCTCGATCGGCTATTTTTTGCTGGAGCATGGATATAAACCGGTCTCGCGTCGTTGGTACAACGTCTTTTGCGCCCCTGGTGCGTACCGCAAGTTCTTCCGATTTCATTTCCTTATCACCGATAACGAGCGTAAAGGGAATTTTTTCGTTTGACGCTTTTCGTATCTTGTTGCCGACTGTTTCATTGGAATCATCAACGGTTACACGGATGCCTGCCTGCATGAGCGTACGTGCGTAGTCGTGGCAAAAGGCGCGATGGTCTTTGCCGACTACAGCAATACGAACCTGTTCCGGGGAGAGCCAAAGCGGAAAACTTCCGGCAAAACTTTCTGTGATAATGCCGATGAAGCGCTCCAAGCTGCCATAGATGACTCGATGGATCGCGATCGGAGTTTTGGCGGTGCCATCCGGAGCGGTGTACTTCAAGCCGAATCGCTGCGGCTGCTGGAAGTCGAGCTGGATGGTGCCCATCTGCCAATCGCGGCCCAGGGCATCTTTCATGATAATATCCACCTTCGGGCCGTAGAACGCGCCGTCCTTTTCTGCAATTTCGTATTTTCCCGTTCCGACTTTTTTATCAAGAATCGAGGTGAGCGCTTTTTCCGCGCGATCCCAGGTCGCGGCGTCGCCCAAGAATTTTTCTGGCCGGGTTCCTAGGCGGTATCTGAACTGAAGTTTGAAAACGCCGTAGAAACGCTCCGCGATCTCAAATATCCGTTCATATTCATCCGCAATCTGGTCCTCGGTAACGAAGTTATGTGAGTCGTCCTGCCGGAAAGACCGGGCGCGCAAGAGCCCGCCAAGGGTTCCCGAGAGCTCATAGCGGTGGAGAATATCGGTATCGGAAAGCCGCAAAGGCAGATCTTTGTAGCTTCGTGTTTTGGAGGCAAAGACGATCATGGCATTCGGACAGTTCATGGGCTTCAGACCGTACACTTCGTTCTCGCCCATAGTTGCAATGAACATGTCACCCTTGTAGTGATCCCAATGGCCCGAGATCTGCCAGAGTTCCCGCTTGTTAACGAGCGGCGAAGCGATTTCTTGGTATCCGCGCATACGATGCTCTTCTCTCCAGAACTGAACCAGCTCGTTAATGAGGACGAGGCCTTTGGGTAGCCAGTAGGGGGAGCCGGGTGAGGTTTCATGGAACATGAACAATTCGAGCTCGGCGCCGAGTTTCCGGTGGTCGCGCTTTTTTGCCTCTTCAAGCATCGCCAGGTAGTCATCGAGTTCTTTCTTGGAGGGGAATGCAGTGCCGTAGATACGGGTGAGCATTTGGTTTTTCTCGCTGCCGCGCCAGTACGCGCCTGCGATGGACATCAATTTGAAGTGTTTCAAATCTTTGGACGGGTGTTCGCAATGCCCACCTCGGCATAAATCCGTGTAGTCGCCCGATGTGTAGAAAGTCAATTTTTGCCCGTCCTTGGAAAATTCATCGATAAGCTCTAATTTATAGGGATTGCCCTGATACTCTTTTTTCGCATCCGACGCGGAAACCTCTTTTCGTTCGAATCGTTTCCAGCTCTTCACGAGTTCATGCATCTTTTTTTCGATGGCGGGTAGATCGCTGTCCGATATCGGTTTGGAAAAATCAAAATCGTAATAAAAGCCGGTCTCGATCGCCGGGCCGATCGTGCGTTTTGTATCGGGCCATAGCTCCATGACGGCGGCCGCGAGGAGGTGCGATGCCGAATGTCTGAGGTTTTCGAGGGATTCGTTATTTGACTCTTTCATAGATTACTATGATTCATTGTATTACCCACGCACTAATTTTGCCAGATTATCGTGGTCGAAGCGCTGCGCCCCAAGAGGTGCGACCTATTCGGTCACGCGCTTCGCGATATTTTAATATTTTCAAATACGGATTAGCGTTCGCGCTCTTGTTTGTAGCAAAATTTGTGCGGGGTTATTTTCGTTCCGCCATTCACTCCCTCGCATACTCGGGAGGTTCTGGCGACGAAAATAAAATAGCCCACGACAAGATACTTGCCCTGGGGCCCAGCTCCACTTTTGTTCCTCATAATCATCTGAAGCTTATTTCAACTTCTGATGGCTGATCGCAAGCCCCGCTGCGCGGGGTGACGAACATAAGGCGCAAAAGTGGTGCTGGGCGGTTCCACCCAAGTTCTCAGCACCGATATCCGGTAACTGAACACTCATTTTCTTGCTGCTTAGTGCTTTCGCAATCCAGCACCACTTTTGTTCCTGCTGCTAACTTTTTAACGCGGGGTGGAGCTTTGTAGGGCGTATCCCGTGTATTCTTCCATCAGGCGCAAAAGTGGTGCTGGATAGGCCATGTGGTATATGGCTCAATCGCAGGTGCAAATACAAGTGTAGGCCTCAAAAAGAGCATCGTCAAGATATATTGACAAATAGTAATGAAAATGGTATCATTTTTAATTACGATTTTGTTCATCGAAAGGCCCAGTACCGGGCATTTGGCGCTCGCGTGCCAGATCCCAAACGCGAGAAGGAGGCAGCGATGCCTGCGAATCGTTTTCAGTTTAGTTTGTCATGGTATTCCGAAGGCCCTACGTTTGGGGAAGCCATCGAGCATATCTGCAAGAAGATGCAGGAAGAGTTTCTGAGCGAGCTCCGCCGCGCCGGAGTCGCTTTCACCGGCAATACGGCGTACGGTCCGCATACGACCATTCTGTTTGAAGCTGATAGCGTCGGTAAGGGATTTCACTACGCGGATCTGATCCAAGCCTCGCTGCGGGTTCAGTTCCAGGCTATGACCGGGATCAGCGTGCGCTGCGGCGGCCAGACAGCCGAGCAGATCGTCGATACGCTGGAAGCGATCATCAACAATTGCGCGGCAGATCTCAAAAAAACGCGCAATTTCTTCCGCAATCCGCTTATCGCCGACGTTCGCGCAACTCTCGAGGCCGCAACTGCTCATGCAGGGAAGGCCAAGAGAGAGTAGTATCAGCGCCCGCCCGCCCAGCTTTACTGGGACGTGGCGGGCGCATTTTTTATAAACTATTTCACCTCAACCGTTATATGATCCGCAAGGAGCGGAAGCCACAGAAGCCAGCGAGGTGTTATCTCAACTGTCGCATCGGCAAAACCCTGCTGCGCAAGTATCGCTTGCGCTTGTGTCTTTGAACGTCCGGCGAGCGATCTCACGTCGACCGTGGGAGCGGCTGTTGTGGAACGAACCCAGGCAGAAGTCGTGAGGGCGATGGTTGCATGCTGTGCCGCCTTGTCGAATGAAGCCACCGTGTACGACGTTGCGTCAGGAACGAGCTCGATGAAGCGGTTCACGTTATCGAGGTTTTCGGCGATGATTTCTTTTGCCGCTGCATCGAGTGCTTCGGTCGTTACGATAACGGCATCGACGCGAGCGTCAGTTTCGGCTTTCAGAGTATCGGTTTCGGTCCCGACGGCAGGGGTTATCTTGACTGTACCCAAATCGACGATAAGCATCGAGGAGTTCAGACGATTTGGTTCAAGAATCACGCTCGACAGCTCGGACACGGCTTTTGTGCGCGCCTTTTCTTCGAGCGCGGTTTTTATTTTTGTCACGTCATCTGTGGTCACCAATGCCCGGGACGGCCGGTCATAGCTCATCGGTTGCGAACTGTCGGCAAATATCGAATCCTGCAGACCTTCCCAGAGCCCCGGGATCGTAAAATGACTCGGGCCGATCAGGTATTCGTCGCCGCTCTGGTCGGCTTCCGCGTACACGTCCACCTTCCCGTTGGCAGGTATCGAAACGGCCTGCGTGATGCGGAAAATTTTCCCGTCGTTCGTGAGCAGGCGTGTCGTTTTTACGAGCGATTGATCGCGCGTGTAGTTGTTTTTGATGGTGACGGTTCCGCCGGCTTTTGTCGTTCGCTCAACTTTCTGCGACACCGGCATCGAGGCATCGACGCGGTATGTTCGCGCGATAAAATCCCCCTTGAGAGCGCCTGATTCGTCGGCGGCAACGACGTTTGCCATGCCATCCGTCGTGAATCGCTCGCGAACCCCGCTGACAAGAATTTTTGCCTGCGTAACCGTCAGGTAGATCGTAAAAAGCAACGCGGCTGCCGCAATGAGCACGAAGACGTTGATCATCCAGAGCGAGATGCGGAGTGATAGGCGCATAGTACCTCCAAGTATAGCAGAGACGTCCTCGTTGTCTATCTTACGTCGGTTCGACGATGACCCCGTCGGTGCCCAGAGATTCCTTAAGCTGCGCGAGGAGCGTGGGTTCGTCGGAAACGCGAATATTGGTTTTTATCCGGCGTTCGGCGCCGTTTTTCATGATAAGGTACACGCTCATGCCCCCGGGGTAGCGCTGAAGAATGGATTTTAAGCCAGCGAGCTCGTCCTTGCCGTAATTTCCAGGAAGCCGCAGCCATAATTTTGCGTGCGATTCGTCGCTGTTTTTAAGGTTATTCAGCTGGGATTCGTCCAGAAGGGTTGCGACGTCGGCGAGAACTTTGGGTACCCCGTCCTTATCGGAAAGCGCGCCGCGGATTTTTATCAGCGTGTGTTCGGCCCAGAGCTGCGGCTGCTCTTCGTAGATGGAAGGAAAAACGACGACCTCGATCGAACCCGTACTGTCTTCGATGGTCGCGAACATCATGGGCTTGCCGTTTTTTGTAATGATTTTTTTGACTGCCGAAATGATTCCGGCGACCATGACCGGTTGGTTCCCGCCCGAGCGACCGGCTAGTTCGTGGATCGGAGTCGCTTCCCGCAGCAGGCCGGCATACTTCTTGAACGGGTGGTCGCTGATATATAAACCGAGTAGTTCCTTTTCAAATGAAAGTTTTTGCATGGTGGACAACGGTTCCACGGTGTCCAGTTTTAGTTTTGAAAATTTTGGCGAAAGCGGAAGATCCGCGAACAGGTTTTCCTGCTTGGTCGAACTTTGTTGGTGCGTTTTGCGCGAAAACCGCAGCAGATTTTCCAGGTTGGTCATGAGCATGGAACGGTCACTCACGGAATCGAGAGCCCCCGCCTTGACCAAGCTTTCCAGTGATTTTTTGTTGAGGTCCTTATCCGTGATGCGCGTCAAAAAATCTTCGATCGTTGCGAATTTCCCGCCGCGTTTTCGTTCCTGGATGATGACCTTGGCAATGTGCTCGCCGACGTTTTTTATCGCCGAAAGCCCGAAGCGTATGGTCTTGGTCACTTTTTTCGTTTCCTCGTCGACCACGACGCTGAAGTTCGTAAAACTTTCGTTGACGTCCGGCAGCTGAACCGTCATGCCCATTTTACGGCACTCCCGTATCTGTTTGGCTATTTTTTCCGTGTTGTCGCGATCCGCCGTCATGAGCGCGGCCATGAACTGAGCCGGATAATGGGCCTTGAGGTACGCCGTCTGGTACGCAATGATGGCGTACGAAGCGGCATGCGACCGGTTAAAGCCGTACCTCGCGAACGGCAAAATGAAGTCCCAAATTTTTTCGGCCGTTTGTTGATCGATGCCGCGCTCGACCATTCCCTGTATCATCTTCGTGGACTGTTCGGCGAGCAGTTTTTTGATCTTTTTACCGACCGCTCTGCGGAGGATATCCGCCTCTCCGTAACTGAAGCCGGCGAGATCCCGCGCAATCTGCAATACCTGTTCCTGATAGACGGCGATGCCGTATGTTTTGGAAAGAATACTGGCAAGCTTGGGGTGCAGATACTGGGGCGTGTGCTTTTTTTGCTTGCCCGCGATGTACTCCTCGATGAATTCCATGGGTCCCGGCCGGTAGAGCGATACCATCGCGATGATGTCCTCGATCTCCGTCGGTTTCAGTTTTTTGAGGTACCGCGTCATGCCGTCGGATTCCAACTGGAAAATGCCGGTCGTCTCGCCGCGCTGCAGCAGCCGGAACGTCTTTTCGTCGTTCAGCGGAAGAGAATCGAGGGCAATCTTCACACCTTCCGTTTTTTCTACGATCTCGATCGCCGTTTGTAGAATAGTAAGGTTGGTGAGCCCTAAGAAGTCCATCTTGAGAAGGCCGAGGTCCTCGACCGGATGCATGGAATACTGCGAGATGATGCTGTCCGGATCGGAGGACGAGTATTGCAACGGTACGTGCTCAACCAGCAGATCCTTGGTGATAATGACCGCGCAGGCATGCGTCGAGGTATGACGGGCGACGCCCTCAACTTTTTGCGCCATGTCCAAGAGCCGCTTCGCCTGTTCATCCTGATCGTATAAGGTTTTCAGTTCCCGTACTTTTTCCAGCGAGTCGGAAAGCGTCGTAAAACCGGGAATGAGTTTAGCGATTCGATCGCAAAAGGCATAGCTTAAGCCCATGACGCGGCCGACGTCGCGGATCGCAGCCCGGGCTGCCATGGTGCCGAACGTGATAATCTGCGCCACGTGGTCCTTGCCGTATTTTTCTTCGACATAGTGCAGGACGCGGTCCCGTTCCGTGTCGGCAAAATCCATATCGATATCGGGCATGCTGATGCGCTCGGGATTCAGGAACCGCTCAAAGAGCAGTTCGTAGGCCAACGGGTCGATGTTGGTGATGCCTATGAGGTATGAGACCAAGCTGCCCGCAGCGCTGCCGCGGCCGGGGCCGACCATGATGCCGTTCTGCTTTGCCCAATTCACGAAATCCTGAACGATCAGGAAGTAATCGGCAAAGCCCGTTTTGTGAATGACGTCGAGCTCGTAATCCAGGCGCTGCCGGAGCTCATTCGAAGCGTCGCGTACCGAATGCCCGTAGCGGCGTTGTACGCCGCCGTATGCCAGTTCCTGCAGGTATTCATCGCCCGTTTTTCCGGCAGGGCTCTGAAAGTACGGAATGTTGATTTTTCCGAGCGTGATCTCCGTGCTGCAGCGCGCGGCAATGGCCAGCGTGTTTGAAATGGCTTCCGGGACGTCCTTGAATTGTTCGGCCATCGCCTCGGCAGACATGAGCGAGACGTCTTCGCCCAAATATGACATCCGATTTTTATCTGACAGCCGGGCCTTCGTTTGCAGGCAGAGGAGTACGTCGTGCGCTTGTGCGTCCTCTGGTGCTACATAGTGCACATCGTTCGTCGCGACGAGGCCTGCGCCGGTCCGCTTGGAGAGTTTTTTGAGCGCGGCATTCACCTTGTCCTGCTGCGGGAGTGACGGGCGGATCTGAAGTTCGAGATACAGATTTTCTGTCCCGAAAATATCCAGCAATTTGCGCAGGTTGGTTTCCAGCAGCGCGGTATCGTCGGCGATGATGGGCCGCGAGAGCGGTCCGTTCAGGCATGCCGTCAGCGCCAGGAGACCGTTACTGTGGCGGGCGAGAGTTTCCCAATCGAAGCGCGGCTTATAATAAAATCCCTCGAGATGGGCGCGGGTCGTGAGCAGCAGCAGATTTTTGTATCCCGCGCTCGAGTAGGCGAGTAAAATAATATGATAGGGTTTGATGTCCCTATTCTTATCGGTCATCGGTCCGTCGGTCAGATATGCCTCGACGCCCAGGATGGGTTTAATGTCGTGCTTCAGGCACTCCTGATAAAATTCGACAAGACCGTACATTGCCCCGTGGTCGGTGAGAGCGAGTGCGGGCATGCGGTGCCGTTTTGCGGCAGCAACAAGTGCAGGTACGGTGCCGAGGCCGTCGAGCAGGCTGTAATGGGAGTGGGTGTGGAGGTGAACGAAAGACATATGACGCAACGAAACAGGAATTGATCCTGTTTCAGGGTAACGGTGCGGCGTTCTGCTTAGGCGCCCTTTTTAGTTTTCGTTTTTGTTTCCGTTGCGGCCGTGTCGCGATGCTCTTTTCTTGTTTTCACCATCTCAACGATTTTTTCCACTCCTTTGATGACGAGCGGGATGAGCGCCGCGGCACCGCTGATTTTTTCCTTAACAAAATCAAGAACACTGGTAAGCTTCTGGACGGCAGCCGTTGTTTCGCTGACGACCTTCTCGACTTGCCGGAATAGACGGATAATATAGACGAGTATCCAGGCGACGAGGACCGTTATCGTAACGACCGATAGCGCCAGAGCGTAATTGAGGATATCCCGTGATGACATAGCAACGTATCTACTATACCATAGTCGGACGGCTCAAAACAATGGTGACCGGGCTTGTCCAGCACCACTCCGACGTAACGTCGGAGTGGTG
>MHKK01000002.1:13482-13567 GCA_001818365.1 Candidatus Komeilibacteria bacterium RIFCSPHIGHO2_01_FULL_52_14 | reverse complement strand
GAAATCATGCAAAAGAAGCGCAGAAAAATTGTCGTCATCGGCGGCGGGACAGGGACGTTTACGGTGCTCACCGGTTTAAAAAAAT
>MHKK01000002.1:0-13401 GCA_001818365.1 Candidatus Komeilibacteria bacterium RIFCSPHIGHO2_01_FULL_52_14 | reverse complement strand
TGCCGCCCGGCGATGTGCGGCAGTGCCTGGTCGCTCTTTCCAAATCCGATCGCCTGATGCGCAGATTAATGCAATATCGATTTACCAGCGGCGGCCTGAAAGGCCACACGTTCGGTAATATTTTTCTATCGGCACTTGAGAAACTGACGGGCAGTTTTGACGAAGCGGTCGAGAAGGCAGCTGAAATTCTGCGCTTGCGCGGAACGGTGATACCGGCGACGCTTACAAAAACGAAGCTTGTTGCGTATCTCAACAACGGGATTGTCTTGCGGGGTCAGCACCTTATCAGCGTTTCCGACCTGTCCTGGTTGAAAAAAGTGTCACTTAAACCTGCTGCGAAAGCAAATCCAAAAGCTCTGCGCGCAATTCGCGATGCCGATTACATCGTTGTCGGCCCCGGTGACGTGTATTCAAGTATTATTCCTCACTTTTTGATTGCCGATCTTGCCCGTACGGTTGCCGATAGCAAGGCAATAAAAATCTATGTTTGCAACCTTATGAACCGCGCCGGGCAGACGGATAATTTTTCGCCGCGTGATTATCTGGAGACGGCTGAACGATACAGTAAAGCACGTTTCCAGTACGTTATTTACAATACGGAAAATCCAAAATTGCAATTATTGAAAAGATACATGCGCGAAGGGGAGCATCCTGTCGCAACACGCGTCATTCGGCAGCGGCGGTTTATCGGGGGCAAGTTTATCGGCAACTCGTTTTCAAAGAGGGCGAAGGACGACCTGATCAGGCGGAATTTAATACGTCATAACCCCGAGCATCTTGCACAGATTATTATGAAATTGATCGACTAGATCGGATCATTGCCGTCCCGCGATGCTATACGGGGCAACGCCTGGGTTAATAGCTGAAGCATATTTTTGAAACTAAAAACCCGCTCGAGCGAGCGGGTTTTTTGGAGGGCTATCTAATCATCCTCATGATGCTGCACTTTGATCTTGATCTTTCCTGATACTGATCCACCGCGACTGTTTTTCTTATCATCATCGTTGTCATCATGATCGCCGTCTTCATCCTCGTGCTTATTGTGATTGTTGATACTCGGGATGGTCAGGCCGTTCAATGAATTGAGCTGGATGATGCCCTTGAACTTCTTTCCCTTCGCGTGCCAGATCGCCTGGCCGTTGAATACTTTGAGTTCGCAAGCAGCGGCGAGGTACACATTCGTGTCGCCGAACGCCATATAGAGCAATCCATTCTTGAGTCCGTTGCTGCACGGTGTCGGAGGCGTTCCGCCTGATGGAGAGGTACCAAAGGTACCGGTTATGACGGCTGAACCCGTTGCCTTGTTGCTTGCAGCGTCGGTGATGATGGAAGGCGTAGCGACGGTGACTGAATCACCCAAGGCGACACTTGCGACGGTTGCTATCGAGACCCCGCTTAAGGTGAGTGTCAATTGCGTACCGCTCGCGTTCCAGGTCGTTGCACCGATGTTTCCTAACGTATCAAGGAACGAATGGCTGTTGTTGAGGCCGAGCACCGTATTGATGTTGGCGCTCGTTATGGCCGGTTTGTTCGTTGCTTCATTGAAGGTGAAGACGATCGTGTCGCCCGGCTGCTTGGCATCGGTTCCGGCAGTATCGTACGCGACAACGCTCGAGAGTGAGGGCCCGGTCGTATCGGGAGTCGGCGCGGTTCCAAAAGTGCCCGTGATAACGACTGCGCCGGTTGCGCCGTTACCGACCGAATCCTTGATGTTCGACGGTGTTACGACCGTGACAGTGTCACCGAGATTGACGCTTGCTACCGTCGTCGTGGACGTTCCGCTTAAGGTAAGCGTAAGAACTGTTCCTGCCGGGTTCCATGTTGCCGATCCGATGTTGCCTAACGTATCCAGGAACGAATGGCTGTTGTTGAGCACGAGCACGGCGTTCACATTCGCATTCGTTATCGCCGGTTTGTTCGTTGCTTCATTGAAGGTGAAGACGATCGTGTCGCCCGGCTGCTTGGCATCGGTTCCTGCTGTGTCGTGAGCGACAACACCGGTGAGAGCAGGTCCTGTGGTATCGGCTGAGATCAGCGAGGTCGTTGCGGCAGTGCTTGTCGGTGAGCTTGTTGAAGTAATAATCGCGTTTATCGGCATTGATGCTAAGAAAGCGTCGATCGGCGTTGTATCGCTCCAGGAAGAGTTGGTTTTTACAGCCAGAAAGAATTTTGAAGACGATGTTGCGATGGTGTTGTTAATGGTGAGTGGAATTGAGGTAACGCCGTCGATAGTGACCGATGTTTGCGTTCCTGCAAGCAAATCTGTCGACGGATCAAAGATTCCGTCACCGTTATCCTTATATATGGTAAGCGATGAGATATCGGCGCCGCTCAACGTGCTTGATGCGGTTTTATTAAGTGTCACATTGACCGATGACAGCGTTTCTCCGCCATCCTGCGAAAGCGTAAACGAGAAAAGACCCGTCGGCGTACTTGATGCAGGCGCTGAAGTGGGTGAGGTGACTAATGAGGTCGGCCCGCTCAATAGATTGACGGCCGCCAAGGCAGGCTGGATCGCCAAAGAAAGTACCGAGAGGCCCAAAAATATCGCAATTTTTTTCATATGTTTGATTATTTTATTAATTCTGACGATATATATGACTGAAAATAGCCGTTTTTCTTACAAAGTCGCCTTACTTTGTCTTTTGCCGGGCATCTTTGTATACTGAGACATATGAAAGGGGTTAAGTTTTTTGTACTCGTGGGCGCTGTATTGGTGATTTCAGGCTGCACGGCAAAAGGGCTTGGAAAGCTGGTTAAATTTTCCGAACCAAGCATTAAGGATGCTTTTTGCGGTGTTCACATCAACTACCAGTATTGCAAATGCGCTTTTCATAACGAGTTCTGCAATGCAATCGGCATGAAAAAGGGCCCTGCCAATACCTACGTTCAGGCCGAATACAAGAAATGGCGCGATCAGCAGCTGGCTTTGTTTGGTGCCGAATGTTCTGCGAAGGGCGGCATCTTTAAAACGAACGCCTGCCAATATTGCGCCGAGGGGTATACCGTATCGAACGGACAGTGCAAAGACGAAAAGACAGTTGCGGCGGAATTCAAGCCCGATGGGCCGTTGACGGCCGAATGCGTGATCAAGCAGGGTGAATTCGATCGTGATTGGAAAAAATATTCGGATATTGACGATGCAATTCCTTTCGAGGACCGGAGCTATGAAGCGAAACAGGCCCTTACCGTATATGAAACGATGATAAGTAAGATGCTTGAGGCGTTTGCCCTCGAGCGCGACGTTGCTCTCGAGAAGGATATGATCGCGGAACTTACGACGTACCGCGAAGCGCTCGTCAAAAATATAAAAACGAACCTGTTGAAATCCTTTTGGCGGCTTGCATGGGTTACGTACTCGACGATAGACAGCACTAGGAGCTTGAAAGGTTCTTACGAAAAGCTTATTGATGAAGGCGAAGTGCTTGAGCATATCGGTGCGGCTTTGAAAATAATACGAAGTGGCGTACCGCCGGACTCGTCCTTTGCGATTGACACCTCGAGCATCACCGGAAAGATAAAATCCGGAGGAGCGTCGGTTGCACTCGATGCGGTCGAGAGTTTGGGTGACCCGGTTACGGTCGCGACAACACTCTTTCAGGAAACCATCACGCAATCTCTCCCGACGGCCGATATTACCGAGGAAGAGGTTGCGATTTTGGAAAGCCAGAATCTGAAGAAAGGCGTGATCGACGAGATTCTTAAAGAGAGTGCTGATGCCAATACTGAGCGGGAAGCGAAGCTTGCGACACTCGAGATGGAAATAGCGGATCTGCAAAAAGAGGTTGGCGGGTGGGAAGCAAAAGAAAAAGAGCGTGTCCTCGCGTCTCTTGAGGAAAGCTGTAAAGATCAGAAAAAAAAGTTCGAAACTGCTCAGTAACGCCGTACGGTAACCGATTTTTCTTCGGACATGCTATACTGTTAGTACTTCTTTTCTATGCTGAGCATTAAGAATCTCACCAAGAAATTCGGACCGAAGGTTGCCGTTGACCGGTTGTCTATTGAAATTAAGCCGGGCGAGATTTTTGCGCTAATCGGCCCCAACGGATCGGGCAAGACGACGACGATAAAGATCATCACGGGACTTTTGCAGCCGACGGACGGCTCGGTGACCGTGGCCGATTGTGACGTGACGAAGCAACCGATCAAGGCAAAAGCGGCTCTCGGCTATATTCCAGACGAACCGTCGATCTGGTCGGGTATGACCGGTGAGGAATTTTTACATTTTACGGGCTCATTATATGGAATGCCGACATCCCGCCGCATTGAACGGATACGGTCGTTGCTCGACGATTTTGCGCTGAAGGGCCTTGAAAAGGAATATTTCGAGAATTACTCACGTGGCAATAAGCAGAAATTTACGATTATTGCGGCCCTGATGCATGAGCCGAAATTGCTCCTCATCGACGAACCGATCGTCGGATTGGATCCGACGAGTGCGGAAATCGCAAAAAAGAAATTTGTTGAATTTTCCAAAAAAGGAGGCGCAGTGCTGCTCGCAACGCACACGCTGCCGGTTGCCGAAGAGATCGCCACGCGCATCGGGGTACTTGCGTCGGGACGCTTGGTTGCCACCGGCTCAATGTCGGAATTGCGAAGCCGGTCGAAAGTATCTTCCGGCGCATCGCTGGAACAGGTGTATATGGCGTTTACTTCATAGCCATGGAACGCCCATTGCTTCAGTACCAGGTGCACGCTGCTGCGCGGTATTTCAGAACGTCGACGATTGCACGGATCATTACGGTGCTTTTATTTTTGGGAGTGTTCGTCTTCGTCGGTGTCGGGATGTTTTTCTTTTTTAAGGGCGGATTCGGTTATATTTTCAAAGACGAATTTTTGCGGCCGGTCGTGGCACTCTACGCTTACGAACTTTTTTTCTTGGTGGTCGGCGCTTTGATGTTTTTCAGCGCGCTTCTGTCGGGGCTCTTTGGCCTGTTCCGCAGCCAGACGGCTTCATGGATCATGGCATCGCCGCGTTTCCGCGCCTTCCCCTGGTACGTTCTCTGGCGCGTGGTATTTGCGAGTACGTGGCCTCTTCTGGTGATTGCACTGCCGGCGTTACTGGCACTTCGATCGG
The DNA here is from genome assembly GCA_001818365.1 of Candidatus Komeilibacteria bacterium RIFCSPHIGHO2_01_FULL_52_14. Classification (GTDB taxonomy): domain Bacteria; phylum Patescibacteriota; class Patescibacteriia; order UBA1558; family 2-01-FULL-52-15; genus 2-01-FULL-52-15. The sequence continues at coordinate 8,324 of MHKK01000002.1, read as the reverse complement.
TAACCGGTTTGACGGCAGCGGCTTTCATTGCCACCGTGGGATCCATTATACTGCTCGCCTTGCTTTCGGCTTTTAGCGCCTTGGCGCTTCTGCTTGCGATCGGAACCATATTGCGCGAAGTCGGAGCAGCGCTGAAACTCAGGTTGCTGACGATTGGAACGATTACGCTTGCGATCGTAGCCACTTTTCTCATTATTGGGTTTGCTTTTTCCCGTTATGTCGCTCCTTTGGATTTTGCCGTTATTTCCCAATCGCAGAATTTGGCGTTGGGCTCGGCAAGCATCGAGAGTGTTGCGAAAAATTTTTCATTGGTCCCGACGCATTTTTCGGCACTCTCTCTTTTGCGATTCCAGCAGGGTAACTATACGGTCGGAGTCGTGTTACTGATACCGCTTCTCGTGCTGGTGCTCATTGCGGCGCTCGTTTTTTTTGCGCTCGCGAATCTTTCCTACCTTGTCCTCTGGCAGGTTTTGCAGGAAGGGGAGTTTCACGCCGAGCCGGGCAGGAATCTGAAAAATTCGCACCCCGTATCGTTCCCGCGCGTCTTTACCGGAACACTCGGGACGCTTTTTGAGAAGGAAGCGCTCATCATGTACCGTAACTCGAGGAACATGCTCTGGTTTGTCTTTATGCTTTTTATCTGGCTCATCCAAACCTCGCTGAACCTCTCGTTCAGGCAAAATTTTTTGCGATACGGTCTCGAGCGCGGCAGCGTTCCGTACAGCTTTCAGGCGTTTCAGATCGTCATTCTTATATATTTCGTGAGCGCGTTCGTGTTACGCTTCGGTTTTCCGTCGCTTTCAACCGAACGGAAGACGGCATGGATCGTGGCGAGCGCTCCGGTCGACACGTTACGGCTTTTTTGGGCAAAGCTTCTGTTCTACGTCACCGGTTTCACGCTTCTCGGGCTGATTTTCGGAATCGCGAATTCCGGTTTCTTGGGGATTACGATAGGAAATCCTTTTCTGTTCGTCGGTATGGCCTTGGTTGCCATAGTGACCGTGAGCATCTTCGGCGTTTCGTTGGGGGCGTTGTTCCCGAATTTCGAATCCGATGACCCGGAACTTTTGAGCACGTCGTTGCCCGGACTCGCGTTTATCGCATGTTCGCTCTCGTATGGCGCTTTTGGAGCTTATCTGTACTATCTCAATACCGTGAAGGGATTTTCAAACGGGCTGATATTTTTTGCCGTGATCTCACTGGCATGGGCGCTCTCCATGATCGCAGCAGTTCGGCGGAAAGTTCCCCGCCTCGAGTTCAGCGCGCTGCAACGCCATTAATATCATTCGCGGATCTGTAGAATGTCGTCGTACCCCTCATGCTATAGGTCCGGTCTTTTTGTGGACGGCTAAGAGGCCAACGGGAGCGAGGATGAGTAGTGCTTGCATAGAGCCGACACGCATCTTATGCTATACTCAAAGTGAGCACTATGGTAAAAACAAAATCGGGAAAACTGGCGCTTCCGTTGGGACAGAAGTTTGTCTGGCTGGCTTTCGGTATCCAGTATCTTGCATTGTTTGCCATTATCAGCAGCGACCGTTTTGATCGTGCGTCGGCACGAATCCCCCAAGGGAGCGTGCCCCTGAATATAGCCCTGAACAGTATCTCGCTTGCGCTTGCCGCATGCGGTGTTCTTGCGTTGTATCACACCTCCCGTCACCATGCGCGAACCTGGCGGCAGCTCGAATCGGCGATCTATAGCTTGCTGATCATCTGGATGGCAACCGTCATTTTTTGGATCGTGCCGTTAATATTTTTTCAATAGGCGTTTTCTAAAAAAGGACAACACATGACAACTATGCGTATTCTGAAGTTCGCGTCACTTGTCTTCGCTGCACTGATGATTTTTGGCTTTACTCGTACGGCGGAAGCACAGGTTTCCCGTCCTGACCTCGAAATGCAGAAGATTACGGTATCGCCGCTGCAGCCTGCTGTTGGCCAGCGGGTGACGATAACGATACAAGCGGTCTACCACGGGCTAGTGCCGCTCTACCAGAGCGATTCATTGACTTCGAAACACCTGCTTATCGGCGACCTTTCTATTGATGCCGGTGCCGGGTCAATTCTCAGTATAACGCCTTCGCAGGCAACGCCATTGAATGACGGCCAAACATTCACGTATACGTACGTCGGGTTGTTCCCGACACCCGGCGTGAAGGATATTTTACTCGATATCGATTACGATAATATTCTTCAAGAGCAGATCGAAAATAATAATAAGATCTCGACGCAGATAACCGTTTGGAATCTCTATGATCTGCCGGACCTCACGCTCCAGAGCGTTGCCGTATCGCCCGACAATCCTCAAAAAGGGAGTGATACGACGCTTACCGTAACGGGAAAATACACCGGCCCGGAGCCGCTCAAAAGCAGACAGGGCATCGGAACTATGAATGCCACGCTGCCTGATTTTGTGCAGAGCGGGGAACCGGTTTTGGCACCGGTGCCTATCGCGGATCAACCGCTGGCTTCAGGAAGTGGCTTTACCTATACCTATCATGGTTCGTTTACCGCGAGCGGTGCAAAGAATCTGCTGTTTGTGACGGATTCGGCAGGCGAATTGATCGAGTCGAACGAAAGCAATAATTCGATCGCCGCGACGGTGAGCATCGCAGAGGCCGAGCAGCCGACGCCTCCGGAACCGCAAACACCTGCCGTGCCGGCAACAAGCACACCGCCGGTGATCCTGCCTGCACCGAGCGGAAACGCCGATCTCGATGCGTTGCGTGAGCGCTTAGCCCGGCTGCATCTGACGATTACCGATGTTGAGCGTTCCGTCATTGCGGATGAGCGTGCCCGGAATGTTGCGGTGCAAACAGCCCTCGTGAATCGGTTGCTGGGGCAGATATTGTTGCAAGTGGAAAAGCAGGGACAAGCGTGGTACCTGGATCCCATTTCACGCCTTCGGTATTATCTCAAGGACGGCGTCACTGCGTATCAGGCATTGCAAGCGTTTGGATTGGGTATTTCGGGCAAAGATCTGGCAAAAATTCCGGTGGGTATCGATTCGCGCGCAGCCGGAACCGACTCCGATGGAGATGGTTTGATTGATCTTCTGGAGAACGCATTGGGGACAAAAGCGGATCAGGCCGACTCCGATGGCAATGGCGCCAACGACAAGGCGGAGGTACTTGCAGGCAGCAACCCGTCGGGCACCGGAACGACTTCGTACGATACCGCATTGACGCAGCGACTCGAAGGGCGGATTCTTCTACAGGTCGAAGGACAGGGACAGGCATGGTACGTGCATAACGGGAGACGCTATTATATGCCGGACGGTGAGCAGGCGTATCAGATCATGCGCTATCTGAGTTTGGGAATCACGAATAAAGATTTGACGGGCATTCCTGTCGGATCGTTCGAATAATTTTAGAATACCAAAAGAGACCGCCCCGCCTGCTAGCAGGCGGGGCGGTATGTTATTTCAAGAAAATTTTTAGAAAAAAGATTGGGCCGGCCTCGCATGATGCGCAAGGCCGGCCCGTTCGTACGCTCCGGTGGAACCAGCTGGTTCCCGTTTTTACCTCGGACATACCGAGGGAGCAGCCCCGAGCACGGGGCACTCATCAGGGATGCCTACAGGCGTAGGCCACTTGGGGGCCCGCGCCGCAGGCGGGAGCTGGTTGGAGCAGTACGTGCTACACCCATCCGATCCGCGCCGAGAGGATCCTGAGGGCAAAAAATACGTTAGCAGAAAGCTATTTTTTTGTCAATAGTTAGGCCTTTTTACTCGGATTATTGGCTTTATTGGACGATACCTGTTATGTTTTTTATTGTATTCAGGCGGTTTTCTGCCGCCGGCAGTTCGTTACAATCCGTAATGAATGTAAAAAGCCGAAAGGCATATCAATCCCGGAGGGGACCATGTACGCAAACAGCGCAGCAGTTTCCATCCCGGAAACAAAGCACCACCCCGGTACCGCTCCGGATTTCCAGAAGATCGTCGTTATCCTCGTGAAGCCCACGAGCTACGATGACAACGGATTCCCGCAGCGTTACGCCCGGGGAGTTCTCCCGTCCAACAGCTTGGCCGTCGTGAACACGCTGACCAAGCAGGCGTTCGATGCAATCGTGCCGAACGTTCCAACCGAGATTCATCTCCTTGAAGACGGTATCAAGCGCCACGCGGACAAGCTCAAGGAGCTCATCAGCCGGTACCCGGAAAAGGGGACCAAGCTCATCGTCGGGTTTGTCGCGGTCCAGACCGCGCAGTTTCCCCGCGCCTGCGATCTCATCGATCGCTGGCAGAAGGTCGGCGCAACTTGCGTCATCGGCGGATTCCACGTATCGGGATCGATCGCCACGCTCTACGACGGCGTCGAGGACCATGCACGGCCCGGAATACCGAGCCCACGGATCATGCCTGCCGAAATCCAAGCGCTCATGGACCGCGGGGTCATCGTGTTTCACGGCGAAGCGGAAAATGTCTGGCGAACGACACTTGCCGATATCCTGGCAGGTACGCCAAACACCCTCTATCGCGGCGGCATCCCGGACATCACTCATGCACCGCTTCCGGAGTTCCCCGCAAGCTATTTCCTCAAGAGTTTCGCAACTCCGTTCGGTACCGTCGACACAAGCCGCGGCTGTCCGTTTTTGTGCAGTTTCTGCACCATCACCAATGTGCAGGGCAGACAGATGCGGTACCGCGATCCCGAGGGGATTCTTCAGATGTTCCGCCGTCAGGCTGATCGGAACGGCGGGCGTGCGTACAACTTCATCACTGACGACAACTTTGGGCGCAACCCGCGCTGGAAGATGATCCTCGATGGTCTCGCAACCATCAGGCGCGAGGGGTCATCCGTGAGCTGTATGATCGAGGCTGACCTCGACTGCGATCGGAAGTATCCGGATTTCATCCCAAAGCTCGCCGAAGCAGGCTGTACACAGGTCTTCAACGGCGTGGAATCCCTGAATCCCGCCAACCTTGAGGATGCCAACAAGTGGCAGAACAAGATCGAGAATTTTTCGAATCTGTTCCGGAAGTTCCACGAGCACGGCATTCAGGTCCACGCGGGATACATCATCGGATTTAAGCACGATACGCCGGAGTCGGTTGCTCGCGACATAGAAAAGCTCTTCGAAATCGGCGTGGATCAAGCGTCGTTTTTCATCTGGACGCTCCTGCCCGGAAGCGAGGACCACGTACGCGCCGTTCACGCAGGGGTCGCCATCGATCGGGATTTCAACCAGTGCGATTCCTTCCACCCCAATACGGATCATCCCACGATGAGCCGCGAGGAGTGGACGGCGACCTACGAGCGGTCATGGCGACAGTTTTACCGGACAGAGAACATGGTCAACGCGATCAAGCGCTGCAAGACGAAAGCGGGCAGGACCAACCTGCTCCGTAACTACGTCTGGTACCGCTGGTCGTTCGCGACCGAACGCACGCATCCCATGATTGCGGGTTTCTATCGCTACCGCGATTACGACGACCGCAGACCGGGGTCGCCGGAACTCTCGTACGGACGCTATCTGGTCCAGGAAGTTTTCCGGAATCTCCGGTACCTACGCCGACTCGGCAGCGAGTTCTTCCGCTTCCAGCAGGTGATGTTCGAGCTCGATCTCGCACCGCTCATCGCAGAGAAGCGCTGCGAGCTGTCGGGAAGAGTCCGGGGATTCGGCGACTGGTTGCGCCGCACATTCGGCACGGCCGCTTCGAGAGAGTGGCTGAATGCCTTCTGGCGCGAGTATGCCAGAAAAAAATGGCGTCTCCTTTCGCCGCATACTTACCACTGGCACCTGCTGACGGTGCCGCATTCCATTACGGAGGCAGTGTACGCGATTCGATGCGCGGTCAGAATTCCGCGCCTCTTCAAAAGTACGCAGCATTGACGCTGCGCAGAGCAACACCCCCACACCGGTCCGCCTTGGCGGATGGTGTGGGGCTTCTTTTTGTTGCCATTTTTTAGTACTGGGCATACTCTGTTGCTATGGAACCGCTTGCGTCAAAAATTCGTCCGAAATCATTGGAGGAGTTCATCGGGCAGGAGCACTTGGTAGGTAAAGAAAAACCGCTTCGCGTTGCCATTGAGAAAAAACATTTGTTTTCGTTTATTCTCTGGGGTCCTCCGGGAGTCGGCAAAACGACACTCGCCCGGATTTACGCAAAAAATTTGAATGCGCAATTGTTCCAGCTCTCTGCAGTGTCAGCGGGAAAGGACGATATCCGCACGATCGTTGACGAAAAGCAGACGCTCGATCAACGGCCAAAAGTTCTGTTTCTCGATGAGATCCACCGTTTCAATAAAGCGCAGCAGGATTATCTGTTGCCCTATGTTGAGTCCGGCAAGCTGACGCTCATCGGCGCAACCACGGAAAACCCGAGTTTTGAAGTGATCGCCCCGCTTCTTTCCCGTTGCCGCGTGTTCGTTTTGAATGAATTGACGCCGGAGCAGATGTCGAAGATCATTGACCGCTGCAAATACAAACTCAAAAAGGACGCGAAAGAATGGCTGATAGCCATGGCAAACGGCGATGCGCGGCAGGCGATCACCATGCTTGAAAACACATCGAATCTCTATCAGCAGATAACGATAGAGAACCTCAAGAACGCACTACAGTCGAAGTTTTTGCGGTACGATAAAAAGGGCGAGGAGCACTACAACACCATTTCGGCACTCATCAAGAGCATACGCGCTTCGCAGCCGGATGCGGCGCTGTATTATCTGGCACGAATGATCGACGCCGGTGAGGACCCCAAGTTCATCGCACGGCGCATGGTTATTTTTGCGAGCGAAGATATCGGCCTTGCGCAGCCGACCGCGTTAGTCGTCGCAAACGAGGTATTTCGCGCGGTCGAAACGATCGGGTTGCCCGAGTGCGCGATCAATTTGGCGCATGGCGTCGCATATCTTGCCCAAAGCAAAAAAGACCGAAGATCGTACGATGCGTACATGGCTGCGATGGAAGACGTGAAACAGCACGGTAATCTGCCGATTCCAATGAACGTCCGCAATGCGCCGACAAAACTCATGAAAGAGCTCGGCTACGGCAAGGGCTATGAAAAATATTCAAAAGAGAGCTATCTTCCCGACGATCTCAAGGGTAAGAAATATTTATCGTGAGGCGTTGGCGTTTATATGTAAAATAGTTAATAGTATAATCATGGCACAAAAGAAAATGGCAAAAAGCGAGACGGAATGGAAAAAGGAATTGACGCCGGAACAATACAGGGTGCTCCGCGAAAAAGGCACCGAGATGGCATTCACCGGTACCTATTGGAACGAACACGGTAAGGGAATGTACAGGTGTGCAGCGTGCGGTAACGAGCTTTTTTCGTCCGATACGAAATTCGATTCCGGGACCGGCTGGCCGAGTTTTTCCGACATCGCAAAACAGGGAACGATCGAGCTTCGGCCAGATGACAGTCATGGCATGAACCGGACCGAGGTCGTCTGCAGTAAATGCGGATCGCATCTGGGGCATCTTTTTGATGACGGCCCGACACCGACCGGTAAGCGTTACTGCATTAATTCCTGTTCGCTGAAACTGGATCCGGAGAAGAAGTAGCAGTAATAATTATAGGTCTTGCCCCCACCTGCAAGCAGGTGGGGGGTTTTCTTCTGCCGCTTCGGGAATAATGGTATTATTTACGTACATGGAAACGCAGCAGCAAGCTCCGCAAACACCTGATCCGGCAAAGCCAGTGCCCGCGCCGCAGGCGGCATCAGCCCAAGCGCCGCAACAGGTGCGCCACCACATCAACTGGGCATATGAACTCCGCCATTACGGATTTGCCCTCAAGGTCGGTATATTCCTGTATATCGTTTTTTTGGCATATGCCGTGTTGGCGTACGGCACGATGGATCTGTACACGGCCAATAAGGCCTTTGCAAACACCGCGGTTGTCCTTTTAGGGATCGTGCTGCTCCTTGGGCCTTTGAGCAGATTTTTTGATTTTGTCGATAAGGACGTGCAGTACCGAAAAGAGCTTGGCGTTGTTGCAATGTATGCGGCGTTTATCCACGGTGCCGTCACGTATTTCTTTTTATCGGATTATTTTCCGCACCAGTGGCTGTATACGAGCGGACTTCTTATATTGCTCTCCGGCCTTCTTGCGCTCGCACTATTATTTTTTCTTTTTTTGATTTCGCGAACGCCGATTAAGCTCGCTTTAGGCGCACAGCGCTGGTGGTTTTTGCAGAATTGGGGGATCCGTATCTGTTTTCTTATTATCGCTTTTCACCTCGCAGTGCAGAAAATGCCGGCATGGATCTCCTGGTATCGGACGCATGGAAGCTCGTTGGCCTCCGGTTTGCCCGAGATCGATCTGCTTCTCGGATGGTTCATGCTTTTTGTAATCATCATTCGCCTTGCTG
>MHKK01000001.1:19963-24896 GCA_001818365.1 Candidatus Komeilibacteria bacterium RIFCSPHIGHO2_01_FULL_52_14 | reverse complement strand
ACGCGGTTCAGAAAGTCCTGATACTGCTCCAGCTTGAGACAGGGACGCCGACGGCGTTCCGGTTGCTCATGCGGACCCTCGAGCGTCTTGATCTGCCTCCCGAGATCGCGGATCTTGCTATAGAGGTGGGCGATCCAGACCACGAGTCCGGTGATGATCACGAGCCCCACCAAGTAATGAAGCGTGGAGATCGTGATGTACGAGTTGAGCACTGCCTGTGCGATCATAGTGCGCCTCCCGGTCCTGGTGGACCAGACATGCAGTGGTTGTCCACTGCGGGTTAACTGAAAAAGAGCAACATTATATAATACCATTTTATATTATTATTGTCAACTTCTACCCATTTTCCGCTTCTGGTAAACTGGAACAACATGCACAGGAATCTCAAGAAACTCATTGTAGTTTTTTTTGTTGGCGGCAGTGCCTTTTTTGCATACCTCTTTCTTCAAAAAGAACCTGCGACGAACCCGACAGGCAGACAAGCGCAGGCGCAGGAAACTGTCAGACACGAAACCACTCGCATAGAACCCGGCGATACTTTTTCCCTGCTCGCGCAGGAGGCAGGACTTGATGCGAGCACGACGTCCGCACTGCTCAACTCGGCGCAACCGGTCTACGATCTTGCCACCATTAAAGCAGGCAAGAGCATCCTTTTTTCTTTCGATCGCGAGACCGGAACGTTGCAAAAAATGATCTATGAACCGACAACCGAGAAAGCCCTAACGATTGTCAGTACCGGCGGCGGGTGGGAGGCGTCCCTTGCTCCGATCCAATACGACGTCCGGACGCGTACCGTTTCGGGAACCATCGACTCCTCGCTGTACGAAACCGGTCTCGCACAAAATATAGACGAACGTGCCATTATCGCACTTGCCGATATGTTCGCCTGGCAGGTTGACTTCGCGGTCGATATCAGAAAGGGCGACAGCTTTACGATGTTGTACGAGGAGCGCTACCGTGACGGCCAGTATATGATGCCAGGCAGCGTTCTTGCCGCTTCATTTACAAACGACGGGGAAAAATTTCTGGGTTACAGCTATACGGAATCCGACGGTCATACCGGATATTTTGATCCCGACGGCAATTCACTGGAAAAAATACTTCTCAAATCCCCACTCCAGTACCGATATATCAGTTCCGGGTATACCGGCGCGCGCATTGATCCGATCAGCGGGCATACCGCGCCGCACCGGGCGATCGATTACGCGGCTGCATACGGAACGCCTGCCGTAACGGTCGGGGACGGCACCGTCATCCGGTCCGGCTGGTACGGCGGTTACGGTCTTTCCGTCGACGTGCGGCATAACGATCAGTACATAACCAGGTACGGACATTTTTCGCGTATCGCCGTCAAAACCGGACAAAAAGTAACACAGGGTCAGATCGTCGGATATGTCGGCTCGACAGGGCACTCGACCGGACCTCATTTGCATTTTGAGCTTCATAAATACGGCACGCCGATAAATCCTTTGACGGTCGAGCTGCCGTCGGACAAAGCCATTTCGGCTGCTGAACTCGATGCCTACAAGGCGTATAGTGCGAATTTGCATTTTGAGTAACAGCTCGCGCGCGTTTCGCGCTTGCCGTATAATACACTTATGATATTGGGCATTGACGCGACGCGGGCGAACAAACCGCAAAAAACCGGAGTTGAATGGTATTCATACTATTTGATCCGCGCGCTCGCTGCAGAGCCGTCACAACATACGATCCGGCTTTATTTTAACAGTCCGCCTGAACCTGGCTTGAAAAACTTAGGGCCGCATGTTGAATACCGCGTACTGCACTGGCCTTTCAAATACCTCTGGACGCAGGCGCGTCTTTCATGGGAGATGCTCATTAACCCGCCCGATCTGCTGTTTATTCCGGCGCAGATCATTCCGGTGCTGCATCCCACGAAGACGGTCACGACGATTCATGATGTCGCCTATAAACCATATCCGGAGAGCTATCGTTGGCGCAGCAGATTCTATCTGGATTTTGCGGCGCGGCTGGCCAAACGCCTGCCGCTCATTCTCACAGTTTCGGAGTTCTCAAAAAAGGAGATCGTAAAATATTACGGTATTCCCGAATCTCATATCTCGGTCATCCCGCTCGGTTTCCGGCACGAAACAACGCTTCCTGCATCAATCGTAGCGACGAAATTCAACATCAAGGAACCGTATTTGCTGTACGTCGGCAGGCTGGAACGGAAAAAGAACGTACACTCGATCATCGAGAGCTTCAACCTCGTGAAACGTGAGGATTGGGGCACCAGATTCCGGCTCGTGCTGGTCGGGGTTAAAGGATACGGCTGGATGCAGATTGAAAACGTCATCAAGCGCTCTCCCTACCGCGATGATATAAAAATAGTCGGTTGGGTTACCGAAGCGGAAAAACATACCCTGATCGCAGGCGCAACGGCCCTCATCCTTCTGTCGGCTTACGAAGGATTCGGCTTACCGCTCCTGGAAGCCATGGCGAACCAAACCCCTGCGATCACTAGCGACCAAGCGGCGCTTCCGGAGGTTGCAGGAACTGCCGCTATCATAGTCCCGCGCGGAAATAATACTGCCGTGTGCAACGCCGTGCATAATCTGGTTTTTGACGCAGCGATGCGTGAGGGCATCGTGCGCGAGGGCATGCGGCGCATCAAGCAGTATTCGTGGGAGCGTACGGCCCGCATGACACTCGAAGCGCTGGACGCTCTTTATAAACGGCGCATATGAATCCCGTTAGAGAACGAACAGTGTGGTATACCTACATCTTACAAAGTCAGAAGCACAAACGATGGTATACTGGTTGCACGCGCGATCTACGGAAGCGCTTCAGGGAACATACCGAAGAATTAGTACCATCAACCAAAGGTCGAGGACCATTTATGCTAATTTGCTATGAAGCGTGTCTCGATAAAGATGATGCTTTTGCCAGAGAGCGATATTTGAAGACAGGAATGGGCAAAAGTTACTTAAAAAATCGAATGAAGCGCTTCCTTTCTCTAACGGGATGAATCCCGTCCTCATTGTCGAGAATCCTGCGGCTGGTCGCAGGAGACGAACCCGCGTCGCAGCGAAACTTGCCCGTGAACTCGGGCATTTTAAGCTCCGATCCGAAACACTGACGCTCGGCATTCGCGAGCTGCCTTCGCTCACGGATCCCGATCGCTACGGCGCATTCGTCGTGATCGGCGGGGACGGCACCGTTCGTTCCGTCATACAGTATCTTGCTGGTCTGCAGCTCGATATCCCGATAGCGATCCTCTCGCGCGGATCGGGCAACATCATCGCAAAGAGCTTGCGGATGCCCCGCTCGGCACATGCGGTTGCCCGTTTGGTTCACCGCGGAAAAACGAAGGCGATCGACATTGCAAAACTCGACTCCGGTGAGTATTTCATGGCTGCGCTCGCCATAGGGTATATCGGCACGAGGGTGGCGGCGACTCCGCAAGCCGTAAAAAAATTACTCGGCTTCGGGGGTTACCTCATCTCGTTTGCACAGCAACGCCGCCTTCCGATCCACAGTTTTATTTTCTCCGTCGACGGAACGGAACACGCCGTTACGGGCCACTCGCTTTTTATCATCAATACGACACGTCTCTTCGGCATGCATGCGCGGCGCTCGACCGGCATGGATGACGGCGTGTATGAACTCGCCATAACGGTGAACAAAACGTTCTGGTCCATCCCGCGGGCGATCACCGATTTCTATGTTCGAAAAAAAGCACCGCGCCAGCTGGTGCTGTTTCGCGGCAAACGGTTCACGATGCGATGCGATGACCACGCAACGATCATCCTTGATGGAGAAAGCATCCCCGGCCACCGTTCCGTCGCTTTGACCGTCATACCTCGCGGCCAGCGCTTTTTAATGCAACGATAACTACTGGGCTTTACCCCCCAACCCGTCGAAAAGCTGCCGTGCATTATACGCCATCAGCTGCAAATAACTTTTTCGATCTTCAAGCCCTCCCAGCGTATCCAACGTAAGAATGGACGTTGATCCTTTTAGCGTGAACGGGAGCAAGGGCTTCGGGTCGGTCCCCATATCGCTGAAAATGGAAACAAGACCATAGGTGCTCACCGCATCATCAAGAGATGAGCGTGCATCATCCGGCAGAGCTTCTAAAACCGGCGGATGGAACCAGACAATATCGAGGTCGTAATCGCGCGCAAAATACGACCAATCGTACCCGTACACGGCAATTTTATCCGTCCCGGCCTGCGGAAGCAAATCGCGGATAAGCTGATCCTCATATGCGGCATTCTTTAAAAACACGTTGAGACGCTCCTCGTAATTTCGCGCGTTGCGAGGATCGATTTCGGCCAGTTTGCGCGCCACGTTCCGGGCTATCGACGCCGTCTCTCTGAGCGAGAGCCAATAATAGGGGCTTGCCGTCGATCCTTGCTCGAGCATCAAATTAACGTCCTCGTCAACCGTAAATATTTTCGATTTGCTTGCCTCCGGAATGCCTGCGGTATCAAGGCCGTGGCCGATTGCAAAAATCGTGCTCAGGTCTTCCAGATTCGCCCCATCATACAAATGATCCACGGCAGCGAGCGATTCTCCTTCAGGAAGCAAGAGCGTTACCTGTACTGCGTCGCCGCCGACCGTCCGGACAATATCGTACAGCGGGAAAATAGTCGCTGCAACGGGAATCGTGCCCTTGTTCAAACCGAATCTATCTGAAAAAAACCCCCCGAAAAGCAAAGCGACGCTTGCAACAATAATGAGGGCGGAAATAATGATCAGCGGGTAAGAACTTTTTTTCATACATTGAATTTTTTAACTGTAGCGGGGTTCCTTCGGCTCCGCTCGAGGTACCACTCGACTCGCTTTAAATGACAATGGTTGAATCCCGAGCATATGCGAGGGATGAAACCGCCCATTCGGGCCTGAAAGGCCCTCAGGACCTTGAACGGCGAGCGAGCTTCGAATGTAATTCGAAGCGAGTCGAGTG
>MHKK01000001.1:19584-19821 GCA_001818365.1 Candidatus Komeilibacteria bacterium RIFCSPHIGHO2_01_FULL_52_14 | reverse complement strand
GATCGAACCACCGACCTTGGGCTTATGAGTCCCACGCTCTAACCAACTGAGCTACGCCGCCTCAAAAACATTATACATTAAAACATGTTCGTATGAATGGTGCCAACTCCGACGCTTCGGTCGGAGCCCCGACTGAAACGTCGGGGCTGAGCTACGCCGCCTCAATAACAGTTAACCATTAACCGTTAACAATTAACTCCCAAAAAGTTAACCGTCAATAGTTAATGGTTAATAGTC
>MHKK01000001.1:5519-19569 GCA_001818365.1 Candidatus Komeilibacteria bacterium RIFCSPHIGHO2_01_FULL_52_14 | reverse complement strand
GGATGAAACCGCCCATTCGGGCCTGAAAGGCCCTCAGGACCTTGAACGGCGAGCGAGCTTCGAATGTAATTCGAAGCGAGTCGAGTGGTAGCGGGGGCGGGATTTGAACCCGCGACCTTGTGGTTATGAGCCACACGAGCTACCAGGCTGCTCTACCCCGCGTCGCACGTGAACTGATTATATTCTTTCTTTTAAGAACCGTCTACCGAAACCCGTTTTAAAATATTTTTCTCTTTGTATAGCTTTTTCTTGTGAGAAGCCCGCTTCGTAGTAAATGAGCTGTAACGGCCTTCGCAACCTTGTAGCAGCAACCCTTCCAGAGTGGTGTTCCTCCAAACGCTTCTGCAAATCTTCCGAAAAACCAATATACATTCGCTGATCTTTTAAGCTTAAAAGTACATACGTATAATACATATATCGCTTTTCTTAATGGCTGCTCCCCGCCCGCCACGCAAGCCGAGCTTGCGAGGCGTTGCGGGCGGGTACCCCGCGTCGGTATTCGCTCTGACTTGTGCCAGAGCTTCGAACGACAAGCCCGCGGTGCTTGTCATGCAAAGCCCCAACATAAGAGCTCTCTCAGATGTCGAGGACTAATAGTCCTTCAGCTTTCCCATGTCGCCGTGCTGCTGGATACGCTCCAGCGCCTTGGCCTCGATCTGACGGATGCGTTCCCTGGTAACGCCGAACTCCTGTCCGACTTCTTCCAGGGTATGCGCGACGCCGTCGGTTAAACCGAATCGCATGGAAAGTATTTTCTGTTCGCGAGGCGTCAAGTCCTTGATGATGTTCATCACATGATCCTTGAGCAGTTGCAGCGATGCGACGCGATCTGGCGTGATGGTTCTCTCGTCTTCAATGAAATCACCGAGAGTCGAATCCTCATCGTCTTCGCCGACAGACGTTTCGAGCGAAACCGTTTCTTGTGAAATCTTAATGATATGGCGGATTTTGTCAAGATCTTCACCCATTTCCGCTGCGATTTCCTCGGGTAACGGCTCGCGCCCCAAATCCTGAATTAATCTGCGCTCAACCTGCTGAAATCGGTTGATGGTCTCAACCATATGCACCGGAATCCGGATCGTGCGCGACTGATCGGCAAGCGCGCGGGTAATCGCCTGGCGGATCCACCACGTCGCATACGTTGAAAACTTATACCCCTTGCGGTAATCAAATTTATCAACGGCGCGGAACAGGCCGATATTCCCCTCTTGTATCAGATCGAGTAACGTGAGTGAGCGACCGGTGAATTTTTTTGCAATGCTCACGACCAGCCGCAGGTTTGCCTCAACGAGTTTCTTCCGCGCTTCAACATCGCCCCGTTCCTTCAGTTTCGCGTACATGATTTCTTCCTCCTGTCTCAAGAGCGGTACCTTGCCGATCTCGCGCAAATACATTTGTATCGAATCGGCGGAGATATCCGAAAGATCCATGCGTTTCTTATCGCGAGCAATGCCGGCATCTTTCAAAAGCTTGCCGGTCTTATCCTCGTCGCTCAGATCCAAAATCGTTCCATCAATAGCTATCACCTGCACCCCTGCCGTTTCCAGCTCATCAAGAAAATCCTCAAATGATTCAACATTGTCCTCAACATTCACAAAAACGCGCGCCAGCTCGTTTTCGGTAACAAAACTACGCGACATTCCTTTATCGAGCAGACGGGCTACGGAGTCGGCGTCAAGAACCCGAGGACGGGCCGATGAGTCCTTTGATTTTCGCGCGGCGGGCTTTTTCGTTACCGCACGTTTTGATGTTCTTTTTTTCATCAGATCAATATTTTGTTTTCATACCATGCTTACAGCGACCGGCGCGCGGATACTTCCTGGTGTTGCCGCAGCAGCGAGTCGACAAGCGCAGCATCTCCGATCCTCTCTGCGCTGCGAATCGCTTCCGTGAGTTCCTTCAGGCGCTGCGACAGAAACATCTGCCTGATACGTCTCGTGAGGTACGCGCGCTCGCGCTCTTGGTCCTGCAACAGCAAACTCTCGTACAGTCGTTCTGCTAAAAAAACAAGCTCGCTCCATAGCGAGAGTTCGACTGCACTTAGTTCGGAAGCAAAGGCACGAGGGTTATATGATTGTCCCTTAGTGTACGATACTATTATCTTTTTGTAAAGATCCTGCAGCTCGCCGGATAGCATTTCCGGCTCAATCTGATCGAAGACGAACGTACAGTGCTGCGGGTGCGCGGTAATGAACGCGAGTAAATGCTGGCTGACCACCATCGGGCTTGCATGCTCCGCTTTCGCTATCTCCTCCGCGACATCTACCCGCTGCGGGTTTGCGACAAGCGCCCACAGCGTCTCGGTACTGACACCGAGACGCCGGGACAATATCGTAATATAATGCTCCTGTTCAACACGGGACCGCAATTGACTGATAATCGCCATGATCTTTTGTACCGCCTGCTTTTTATGGTCTGCGCGGGACAAATCAACCCGGGCACAGACGGCGTCGATGTAAAAATCCACGACACCGATCGATGTCTTGATCGCCTGTTTCCAGAGCTCGGAATCTTTTTGAATGATTTCCGCCGGATCTTTGCTACCCTCCAAAATAATCACCTTAACGTTCATATCCTGCTGCCAGGCAAGCCCGATACCACGGAATACCGCCTGAGACCCGGCGGTATCGGCATCGAACGAAAGAATAATGTTCTTGGTGTAACGGCCGAGAAGCTTCAGCTGATCGAGTGTCAGCGCGGTGCCCGATACGGCGACGACGTTCTTGATCCCGGCTTGCTGCGACATGATTGCGTCCATGTTGCCCTCCACAATGATCGCGTAATTCAATCGCTTGATGTCATGTTTTGCTTTATCGAAGCCGTACAGGATCTGGCTCTTGTTATAGACCGGCGTCTGCGGGCTGTTCACATACTTACCGGCAATGTCCTCGTCCTGGTACACGATGTACTGCAACGTGCGGGCCGTAAACGCGACAACCTTGCCCTGCACGTCGCAGATCGGGAAGAGAAGCCGTCTGCGGAACCGGTCGTACACTTTTCCGTCCCGTGCAATTGCCAGGCCCGACGCGATGATATCCGCTTCGGAAAATTTTTTGGAACGCAGATGCACGATCAGGGCGTCCCACGAATCGGGGGCAAGTCCCAGTCCCCATTCGCGTATCGTCTGATCCGTCAACCCGCGGGAAGCAAGATAGGCAAGCGTCTTTGTGGAAGCGTCGTCCGCTGCGTGGAGAATTTTTTCATAATAGCTTTGGGCGTGTTCGTGGATCTCGTGCAACACGCGCTTCTTGCCCTGATCCGGTGCGGCGAATCCCTTAAAAACGACTCCTGCTTTCTGCGCCAATAATTCTGTGGCACCCTTAAAATCAAGACCCTCGTACTTCTGAATGAACGAGATAACATCCCCACCTTCGTTGCAGCCAAAGCAGTGCCAGATCTGTTTTTCCGGCGATACCATAAAAGAAGGTGTCTTTTCCTGATGAAACGGGCACAGTCCTTTAAAGTTCGTCCCTGCCTGCTTGAGCGTGACGTACTCGCCAATAACTTGATCTATCGCGAGTTTTGATTTGATCTCTTCAATGGGTGTCATACCCGGTATATCAACCTCGATGTATCTTGAGCTTGAAAATATAACCTCGTCTGACCATGCCCGTGTATTACAACAAGTAAGCCCTTTTCGCATGCCTGACGGATGTCAGGCATATCGAGGTTGTATTACCGGGCACGCGCCCTACGGCAGCATTGTACTAAAGCCACTGGTTTTACGCAAAAAGGTGGAAAACCGGGGTTGACCCAGCACCACTTTTACCATGTGAAAAAGTGATGCTGGGTTGACGAATAGGGCATGTGGGGATATAGTAGCGTCTTGAAATTGTTCTTCCCGCCGATTTGCTGATCCGTCCTTTCGCCGAAGGACAGAATAAGGGGGTGCCTCCTCAGGAAGCATACCATACTGCCCACAGCGCCGAGCTGTTCAACGTAGTACGCGATAAATGTCGTACACAAGGGGGAGTCAGCGAATGACGCATCAATCGAGTCAGAGACAACCGTCCGCTCGCAGAAACGGAACCCCAGTGCCCATGCTGCAGATGAAGCATCACGCCCAGGAAGGCGACATCGTCGTCACCCTCCGCGTGGATCAGCGCGGCAAGCCGCTCGAGGGCGCAGTGCCCTCCAAGGCCATGGCGCGCCGCAACGGCACGGTTCACGAGAGCAAGTGCCTCGGGGTCTTCCCCGGCCACATCTTCTTCATGGCCGTCGGGGGCGAGGTCCAGTACCATCTCGTGAAGGACGTCCGCTCCACTGCGAACATGCGTGTTGTCACTGCTTCCTGACCCGATCCCGCCTACGCCTTAAGCCGCTTCGGCTGACAGGCACCAAACACCAGCGCCGCGCCGTGGTCCAATCCCACACTCGGCGCTCTTTTTTTAAACAAAAACCTCCCCCGACGTATGCCGGGGGAGATATGAGTGTCGAGTTACAGAACCGCTTCCTTTGCAGCTTTTGCAACACGGAACTTGACCACGGTCTTCGCCGGGATCGAGATCGTCTCGCCGGTCGCAGGGTTTCTGCCCATGCGCGCCTTGCGGTTCACTTTCACCAGCTTGCCGATACCTGCCAACGCGAATTCGCCACTCTTCTTGACCTCGCTGTAAGCCATTTCGACAATGGCATCCAGCAGAGCGGCTATATCCTTCTTGGTGTGGCCGGTCTTTTCGGCCAGCGCCTGCAGTATCTGTGACTTTGTCATCTTCGCCATACTATTGGGTAATTAATTAGTTAATTTTTAAAGCCATTCCAGTATAGCACGTCTCAAGAACTTGAAAAGCCCCTATTTTCAACACTTTCCAAACCAGGGATACACCAAATACAGGGGTTGTCAAGGTCGCTCAGCGACCACAGATCCTCCGAAGCTTTATGCGAAGGAGGATCAAGCCACATTTTGCAATGCAGCCAGTTTAATACGAGCGGCCAAAAACCGCGATAGTGTTTGTCTTTTTGCCGGTTGCGATGCACGCGCCGCCTGAATAGCCGTGTTCGAACGGCAAACAGCGCACCGTTGCCTTGGTTTTTTCCTTGATCCGCAGTTCATCGACCGTCGAGCCTGCCCACGGAACGTATGCAAACTTTCCTTCCTCGATAGCGGCTTCGAACGCGTCCATCGTTTTGGCAAAGACCGACTTTCCCTCAAGTCGCGCTTTCGCTTTTTCAAATAATGACACTTGAACGTCCGCAAGCAAGGCCTCGACTTTCTTCCCGAGACCGGCAAGCGGCAGCTGTTCCTTTACGCCGGCATCGCGCCGCTTCACCTGTGCTTTCTTCACCGCGACGTCCTTCGGCCCGATCTCAATACGGATCGGAACGCCCTTTTTCTCCCACGTATAAATCTTGGCGCCGAGAGTTTCATTCTCGCGATCGTCAACCGTGAATCGCACGCCGAGCTTTCCAAGCTCTCCGCACAGTTCCGCTATGGTGGACGTAACTTTTTTCTTTTCGGCAGAATTCGTTCCGATGGTAACCACGACAACCTGTACCGGGGCGACTGCCGGAGGCAGTATCAGACCACCGTCATCGCCATGCGCCATGATAAGTCCCCCCATCATGCGAGTGGAGACGCCCCAGCTTGTCTGCCACACAAACTGCTCTTCATTGTTTTTATCCAGATATTTCACGCCAAAAACTTTTGCAAAATTCTGCCCGAGATTATGGGATGTCCCCATCTGCAGCGCCTTGCCGTCGGGCATCAGCGCTTCGATCGTATACGTGCGGGCCGCGCCCGCAAAACGTTCCATTTCGGTTTTTTCGCCGGCGACAACCGGTATGGCAAGCGTCTTCTCGACAAACGTCCGGTATTCGCCCAGCATCCTGCGCGCTTCTTCCTCGGCTTCCTGTTCCGTTGCATGCGCCGTGTGTCCCTCCTGCCACAAGAATTCGGTCGTGCGCAAAAACAAGCGCGGGCGCAACTCCCAGCGGACAACGTTCGCCCACTGATTGATAAGCATCGGCAGGTCCCGCCATGACTGTATCCAGCGGCTGAACGCCTCATTGATAATGGTTTCCGAGGTCGGGCGCACGACCAGCGGCTCATCCAGCTTTTCGCCGCCTGCGTGCGTTACCACCGCCAGTTCAGGCGAAAATCCCTTCACGTGCTCTTTCTCTTTTTTCAGGTAGCTCTCCGGAATGAGCAACGGGAAGTATGCGTTCTGGTGCCCCGTTGCTTTGATGCGGTCGTCCAATATCCGCTGCATGCGTTCCCAGATGGCATATCCGTAGGGCTTGATTATCATCGAACCCTTCACGTCCGAATGCTCGGCCAGATCGGCAGCCGCGATGACATCCAGATACCATTGACTGAAATCTTTCGACTGCTTCGTAATGCTTCGCGATGCGTCAACTGCCATACACGTTCAGGATACCCGCGTGCGTCTGCGGATAAAAAAAGCTAGGGCAAGGGAAAGCCCGATTCCCTGAATCAAGGTTCCAAAAAAAGCGCTCGCAATCTGTATCTGCGGTGTATAGAGTGCCGCCATCGCATCGGTCTGGAGAATAATTTCCTCCTCGGTAATGCCGAGACCCAGTAGCTTCGAACGTTCATACGCCAGACCAAGATCCAGCCACCGGGGATTGATCGCAAAAATATACAGCGCAAAGAAAACGCTAATGAACAGCGCGGCGATAAACGAGATAATCAAACCGCTCTTAAATGCGGCCCCATAGGAAAGGGAGCCGCTTGCCTGTCTTTTTTCAGAAAGTGCACGCCACAACACTATAATGGGAATTAGAATCGCAATGTAACCGGAGTACTCCCCAATGCTCAGCCGTGTCGTGTGAAAACCCAAAAAGAATTCGGCCATCACCCAGCATGAGACGCCGACACCGATGGAGAGGCCGTATTTGTACTCCAGTTTCATCCCGTTAGAGTTTTCATATATTATAGGACCCCGCCGAATGTTATTGAACTCTAACGGGATTCATGCCATTAGAATAGCAGGGTTTTGGTTTTGATAAAAGGCCGCGAGAGAATACCGGGCCGGCGGATACAAAGCAGCCCCCCACCAAACGGTGGGGGGCTGCGTCTTGTTTTACAACAAGTTTTCGAGAGGATGCTTACCGGTCGCCGTACTGACGGCTACCACGGTCTCGTCCGCCACCGAATCCGCCGCGAGGTCGCGGAGGACGCTCGGCCATCGGGCGCGCTTCGTTCACGACAATTGAGCGGCCATCCAAGTCCTTGCCGTTCCACATGTCGATCGCTGCTGTCGCTTCCTCATCGGTTCCCATCTCGACGAAACCAAAGCCCTTGGACCGGCCATTCATCTTGTCGATGATGACCTGTGCCGATACAACCGTACCGGCCTGGGCAAAGGCGTCTTTGAGGGAGTCATTCGTTGTGCCGAATGACAAGCTACCGACGAATAATCTTTTTGCCATTGCGTTCGTTATGCTTGCTTAACGTAAGCCGACCTAATCTTCTCTCCGCTTTGCTTTCTAACTCACGTTAGCAAGGCAACTACGATAAGAGAGCTTACGCACGGCACTGTATACTGAACGGGTGTTTCTGTCAACCCCTTCGCTTTATGGCCTTTCAATTGACTTAAGGTATGTCCATCATTATAATTGACGCGCTCGTTTAACCTGAATGAGCGACCCTGCCCGTGTTGGAAAGGTGGCTGAGCGTCCGCTCATCGCCATAAGCGTGAGCGGATCCGTGCGCCACGCTTCGCGGGGACGTCACGGAGTCTAAAGCGCACGCTTGTCCCGCAACGGCGAGGTGAGGTACGAGCCCGTCCGGTTGCGAGGATGCCGCCAACGGCGGCAGAAAGCTTAAAAGTAAAACTAAAGATAGTACCGCTGATGGTGGAGGGTTCGCATAGTGGTCGAGTGCGCTTGCTTGGAAAGCAAGTATACCGCAAGGTATCGAGGGTTCGAATCCCTCACCCTCCGCCATCAGCGGTATCTGTTATTTCCACGCCAAGGCATCGAGGGTTCTCCGCTCATCAAGTGAGCGGACCCGCCCGCGCAGACGGGCGGGGAATCCCATCCTTTCCGCCATTCGACTCGCCCACTTCGTGGGCTCGCTCATGGTCTACGTTCCGACGATTGTCGGAACTTCGACCAGCGATGTTAAAGAGGACGAGTCGAATGCCCTGAGCGAGCGCAGCGAGTCGAACGGCCAGGACAATTTTTTACCTGCCGGCAGGCGAGCCTTACCCTCCGCCAGGAGTGGCGCACATTAATAATCATAGCGCGATCCAATATGAAAGCCCCCAAATTTACCAACCTCACTGTATTCATTCTCTTTTTCGGTATTGCCTTGATCGAGGCACTTCAGAAACAGAATTGGCTCGAAGCGCTCCTCTTTATGGCACTCGGTATTCTCTCGTTGCGGGCGGATTTCCTAAGCAAATGAAACTCTTCATCAAATATAAACGCACCTCCAAAGAACCGCACGTTGAAAAGATCGACGAGGAGCACTTTATTGTTGCGGTAAAGGAACGTCCTATCGAGGGCAAGGCGAACGAAGCTATCACAGAAGCTCTTGCGGACTATTTTAATGTCGCAAAATCCAAAGTAACTTTGGTTTCCGGGCACGCATCACGTGAAAAATTATTTGAAATTTTATGAACCTGCAATACACTATGCCTCTGGAGCCCAAACTCGGGAAATACAAACATTATAAAGGCAACACATACGAAGTCATCGGAGTTGCACACCACAGCGAAACGCTGGAACTTCTCGTCGTGTATCGTGCCTTATACACCGCGCCGGATTTTGGCTCCAATGCACTGTGGGTGCGCCCGTTAAAAATGTTTCAGGAAAACGTCGTCATGAACGACAAGGAAGTACCACGATTTAAATACATCGGTCCATAGCAGAGCCCTATGCGCTTTTCATTTTGTCCTGTTTGCGGCAACCGTCTCTCGAACCAAAAACACGACGGGGAAACGGTACCGATGTGCCAGAACCCCTCGTGTGGTTTCATATTCTGGCAGAATTCAAAACCGTGCGTCACCGTACTGATCGCCGATGCGCAGGGGCGGTTACTGATGGGTGTCAGGGCGAAGGAACCGGATAAAGGGAAACTCGACCTGCCCGGCGGTTTTTTGCAGGAAGGCGAACATCCTCATGACGGTGCACAAAGAGAAATCAAAGAGGAGCTCGGAGTGTCAATCGAGATTCTGGATCACCTGGCTTTTGTGATGGATCGGTACGGCAAAGACGGGGACCATACGCTGAACATCGGCGTTATAGCCCGGATAACGGACGGTACGCCTTCCCCGGCAGACGATGTTGTCGGGCTTGAGTGGGTACATCCCGATTCCGTGCCTGCAAACCGGCTTGCGTTCACGAATAACGAGACGTTCCTGAAGTATTTTCTTCAATACAACAAATCGTTGCAAGAAAAAACTCGCCGTGCTAAAAAACGCACCGCGTGATCTCACTCAAAGACGGGGACATCCTCTCGGATCAAATACAATAAGCCGGTTCTGCCGATCCCAGCTTGACGCTTCAAAACAAATAGCGTACGCTCTTCGATTCGCACATTGTTATTAAACCCAGAAATGCGGAGGAGGATGCGGTCATGCGCAAAACCTTCAACTACATCGATCCGGTACAGACGTTGAAGAAGTTCTATAAGGGCATGGGCTCAAAGAGCACGCCCTTGAACCAGTTCCGCTTCCGGCTGCTCCTGAACGTGTTCCTGGCCCTGCATGTGTATCTTCTGATCATGCACATCCGTTTTCCGTGGCCCGTCGAGATCGCGCGGTTTCTGATCTTTACGATATGGGCGTTTGACGCCTTCTTCGTTGCCACCATCTGCGTGACCGGTGTATACGCCGTTGCG
This sequence comes from Candidatus Komeilibacteria bacterium RIFCSPHIGHO2_01_FULL_52_14, assembly GCA_001818365.1. Classification (GTDB taxonomy): domain Bacteria; phylum Patescibacteriota; class Patescibacteriia; order UBA1558; family 2-01-FULL-52-15; genus 2-01-FULL-52-15. The sequence continues at coordinate 9,761 of MHKK01000001.1, read as the reverse complement.
GACATACCTGCGGCTCGGCGAACCAAGATCCTGTTCCAGGCACTCTGGCGCATCTACTGGCAGCCGCCCCAAACGGCGCTGGCCAGTGTCAGGGAGGCACTCACCGCCGCACAGCAAACGCACTTCGAGAACAGAGCTCTTGAGATCGCCCGTCAGAAGACGCCGCTCATCCGGCGCACCATCGAACGGCTGGTTGCCGAGCACAAGGCCGGCGAAGCGTTCCTGCTGATTAACAAGGCGGACGATGATGCCAAACGGAATCTTCGGCGGATCGAGGAGCTGTACTCACGCGCGCGTTCGGCGCAATGCACGTACCTGATCGAGGACCTGCTGAAGAAAGGCAAGATCGAGGATGCCGAACACTGCATTTGGCGCATGACGGTGCTCTTGGCGGATGCCGAACGTCTCGGTGTGAAGGAAGAGACCGCCGCATTCGTCCGGTACAACGGCTTCGACGCTGCCGAAGCGCAGCTCAGGACCATACTGCAGGATCGCGCGAAGAAGCTGGCGCACGAGACACTGGCATCCCGTGTCACCCTTGCTCCTGTCGAAAAGCAGGGGCAGCTGGAGCGCCTCGTGAAGGAGCTCTTGGAGATAGAGTTTAATTCCCGGGACTACCGCAAGGCGCGGTATCATGTCGAGAGGGAGATTGAGGAGGCAATCGGACCTCGCGAATAAGCATTCCGTGATCCCTTAGAAACACCGCACCCCGACTCTGACGAGCCGGGGTGTTCTTTTTTTAAAAATTTAGGCGAACTGGCGCGTGATCGTTTCAATATCGGCAACAACGCGCATACCGGTTGGTGCCCCATCCTCGCCAAGCTCGTGCAGCTCAGCCGCGTTCTGATCAGGGAGCATTTTTTCTATCCGATATAAGGATGAGACACCGATCATTACCACAATTTCACCCACTCTGAATTGCTCGGACTGATATTTATCAATCGTATTTTGTGGCTGTACTGCTTCGGGTTCTGGCTGGGGCCGCTCTCGCATACGTTTGAAATTAAAATCAAGTCGACGCGCCTGACATTTTATTAATTGCAACCGAGGTCTTGACCACCGTATCCGGGTTCAGCGAAATGGAATCGATTCCTTCTCTCACCAAAAACTTTGCGAATTCCGGAAAATCAGATGGCGCCTGGCCGCAAATGCCTATCTTCCTCTTTTTTTTCTTTGCCGTTGCGATGACCTGCGATATCAGACGCTTCACCGCGTCATTATTCTCATCGTAGATGTGGCTCACGAGCTCCGAATCGCGATCAACGCCGAGCGTTAATTGCGTCAGATCGTTGGAGCCGATCGAAAAGCCGTCAAAGATCTTCGCAAACTCCTCCGCCAAAATAACGTTCGACGGTATCTCGCACATGACATACACCTCAAGGCCGCCGACACCGCGCTTGAGGCCGTGCTTTCCCATGAGCCCCAAAACCTGTTCGCCTTCGGCAACGGTTCTGCAGAACGGCACCATGACCTTCAGATTCTTTAGCCCCATCGTGTCGCGAACCCGCTTGATGGCTTTCAGCTCCATGAGAAATGCCGGCAGATATTCCTTGGCATAATACCGGGACGCACCGCGCCAGCCGATCATGGGGTTCCGTTCCGTAACGGGCTCGAACTGCCGGCCGCCGATAAGCTCCGAATACTCGTTCGATCTGAAATCAGCGAGCCGCATAATAACGTCTTTCGGATAAAACGCAGCTGCGATCCGGGCCATGCCCTGACTCAGCTTATCGATATAATATTCTTCTTTGTCCGCATATCCCGCCGTTAGTTCGTCGATCTGCCGTTTCGCGTGGTGATCCTTGAGTGTAGTAAAATGTACGAGCGCAAGCGGATGGATCTTGATGCTGTTGTTGATAATGAGCTCCTCACGCGCCAGGCCGACGCCCTCGTTGGGAATGAAGCTGTCGGCGAACGCACTAGACGGATCGCCCACATTCATCATGATCTTAACTTTTTTCGGCAGTTTAAAGTCCTTGAGATCCGTCTTTTTGACGGAAAACTTCAGCTGTCCTCGATACACGAACCCCGTTGCGCCTTCGGCGCAACTCACCGTAACTTTCTCGCCGCGCTTGACCGCGTGCGTTCCGGTGCCGGTGCCGACGATGCAGGGTATGCCGAGCTCCCGCGAAACGATGGCCGCATGACACGTCCTGCCGCCTTCGTTCGTAACGATTGCCGCCGCTTTTTTCATGATCGGCTCCCAGTCGGGATCCGTCATTTCCGTCACCAGTACTTCACCCTGTTTGAATTTCCCTATCTCGGATATGTGCTCGATAATATTCGCGCTGCCGGAACCGATCTTTGCGCCGACTGCGGCGCCTTCGGCAAGAACCTTGCCGCGCTGTCCCAGTTTGTATTCCTCGAGCACCGTTACGTCACGACGGGACACGACCGTTTCGGGCCGCGCCTGCACGATAAAAAGCTTGCCGGACACGCCGTCTTTTGCCCATTCCATATCCATGGGTTTCTTGTAATGCCGCTCGATGAGTACCGCCCAACGGGCAAGCTGCATCGCTTCCTCATCCGTGATGGCAAATCGCCTCCGGTCATGCTCGGATACGGTCCGGTCCTTTGTCGGTTTGTTCCCTCCCTCCGCATAGATGAGCTTACGTTCCTTGGATCCCAAGGTTTTCCCGATAATCGGTTTGTACGATCCTTTCAGCAACGGTTTAAAAACATAGTATTCATCGGGATTCACTTCTCCCTTCACGATATACTCGCCGAGCCCGTAGGAGGCGTTAATCAGCACGACGTCCCGGAATCCCGATTCGGTATCGATTGAAAACATCACGCCGGAGGCGGCACGATCGGAGCGGACCATCTTTTGAACGCTCATCGACAGCGCCACATCAAAATGATTGAAGCCCTTATCGGTCCGATACGAAATCGCCCGGTCGGTGAACAGTGACGCCACGCATTTCTTACACGCGTCGAGGAGCGCATAGTCGCCTCGAATGTTGAGATAACTTTCCTGCTGTCCCGCGAACGACGCATCGGGAAGATCTTCGGCGGTCGCCGACGAGCGGACAGCGACGTCGACGTCATGCGTTTCGTATACCGTACAGAGCTCGCGATACGCAGCGACAATCTCGTCCTCAAGGTCCTTGGGAAACTTCGCCTTCAGAATTTCCTGCCGAACACGGTGCCCGCGTTCCTGCAAGTTTTTAATACTACCGGTATTGAGGCCGGATAGAATGACCTTAATCTTACTGCGCAATCCTGTTTCGCGAAGGAAATACTGATACGCATGTGCCGTGACGGAAAAACCGTTCGGGATCGCAACGCCTTTCTTGATAAGATGCTGAAACATCTCACCTAAAGAAGCATTCTTCCCGCCGACAAGCGGTATATCCTTAATACCCGTTTCCTTGAACCAAAGAATATATCTTTGTTTTCGATCCATGCTGTATGAGCTTAGATACCGAGCTTCTTAACCCAGTCGCCAATAACAGGAAGCTTCCAGTAGCGGCCGGCAATGGCTGCTTTAACGCCCAAGATCGAGAGGATCACGCAGATGATGATAACGAGCGGCGCAAAGACGAGGAACAGGAAACTGATGATCTCAAGAATGAACAGTGCCAAGCCTTGTTTTGCGTGAAACTGAATGAATGCGGAATTTTTTTTGAAGAGCAGCGGATACAAACACAGGATCCACACATAGCTTAACGCGGCGGTATAGCGCTCCTGTTCCGGCGCTGATACGACCCTTTCTTTATTATTCATACGTTTTTTGTTAATGGTAAACTCCGTTTGAAACGGAACATAATAAACACGGCGAAAAAACCCAGCAGCGCCGAATCCAGCGGTTCAACCGCAAGATTGACGAATGACCAAAAGGCCGGGCCGGCGACAAAACGAAAGATCGCGACGACAAGTCCTGACAAAAAGCCGGTTAGGATGATTACCGTTCTGACGGTCTGATCCGTCGTTTCGCTTCTCTCCAGGCGCTGCTGCAAGAGATAGAGCGCACCGACAAGCAATATCCAGCGAATGAACAAGGAAAATAGATACACGTTTCTCGGATTCCAAAAGCGGGCCTGCCCTGCAAGAGTAAGCGCATAATCGGCAAGCGCAATGCACACAACGCCCACAATCATAAAAACGATCCACGATGATGAGCGCTGGATTTCGCTCGCCGGTGCGGCTGACGAACCGTCGACCGGTACAGTCCCGGTCGACTGAACCGCAGCTTCCATGCGATTCATTGTCGGCGCGTCTCCGCTGTGCCCATCCTCAAGC
>MHKK01000001.1:0-5487 GCA_001818365.1 Candidatus Komeilibacteria bacterium RIFCSPHIGHO2_01_FULL_52_14 | reverse complement strand
CGTCTCCGCTGTGCCCATCCTCAAGCTCGCTCGCATCAGCGTCCACGTCTCCATCGTCTTCCGTCAATAAGGTTTTTTCCTTGTCCTCCATAGAGCTATAGTCGAATACAGTATAGCAGAAATTGCAAATCGGAGTAACAACAAACCCCCCACCTGTGCTCAGGTGGGGGGTCAATTTCTTGGGGACTCTAGGGGAGATGGGATCCCTCGTCGCACTATCGTGCTCCTCGGGATGACCCCGCGGAGCGGGGTCACATCATGCCTTCCATGCCGCTCATACCGGGCTGGTGACCGGTCTCGCCCTTCGGTTCCGGCAGATCGGCTATCGCTACTTCGGTTGTCAGGAAAAGACCTGCGGCAGAAGAAGCATTCTGTAATGCACAGCGGACCACTTTTGTCGGGTCAATGATGCCGCGCACGACCAGATCGGTGAATTCGCACGCGCGAGCATCGAATCCGAAATTGCCGCTCTTCGTCTTGACTTCCGCAGCAACCACGGCTCCGTCCCTGCCCGCATTTTCGGCTATCTGTTTTATCGGGGACATGAGCGCCCGCTTTAAAATTTCAACACCGGTTTTGACATCACCCGTTGCCTGCAGTTTGTCGAGCGTGTCGAGCGCACGCACATAGGCGACACCGCCGCCGACCACGATACCTTCTTCAACAGCCGCTTTCGTGGCATGCACGGCATCGTCGATGCGATCCTTCATTTCTTTCATCTCGGTTTCAGTCGCGGCGCCGACTTTAATGACGGCAACCCCGCCCGAAAGCTTGGCCAGGCGCTCTTTGAGCTTCTCCGTATCGAAATCCGAATCGCTCTGCTCGATCGCTTTCTTGATAAGCTTAACGCGCTCTTCAATCGCGCTTTTCTCGCCTTTTCCGTCAACGATAGTCGTGTTGTCTTTGGTTGCGATGACCTTGCGCGCCTCGCCGAGCATCTCCATGCTGGCGTTCGCGAGCTTCAACCCGACCTCTTCGGAAATGAGCCGTGCGCCGGTCAGTGTGGCGATATCCGCCAGCATTTCTTTCTTTCGATCGCCGAATCCGGGTGCTTTGACCGCAAGCGTGTGAAAAGCTCCGCGCAGCTTATTGAGCACGAGCGTGGTCAACGCTTCGCCTTCGATATCGTCGGCGATAATGACGAGCTCTTTCTTTCCGGCCTGCGCCAGCGATTCCAAAAGCGGCAGGATGTCCTGAATCGATGATATCTTTTGATCGGTTACCAGGATATGCGGATTCTGATACACGGCCTCCATGCGATCGGCATTCGTGATCATGTATGGGGAAACATAACCCTTGTCGAACTGCATGCCTTCAACGACTTCTTTTTCAATGCCGAAGCTCTGTGATTCCTCAACGGTAATGACTCCGTCGTTACCGACGATTTGCATCGCCTCCGCTATCACTTGCCCGATATTCTTGTCATTGGCCGAGATGGACGCAACCTGTTCGATCTCCGTCTTGCCGTGAACCTTCTTGCTGATGGTACGGAGATATTCAACGACGCTCTTGGTCCCCAGGTCAATTCCCTCTTTGAGCGAGAGCGGATTTGCACCGGCTGCAACGTTCTTAAGACCTTCAGAGATAATCGCTTGAGCGAGTACGGTTGCGGTCGTGGTGCCGTCGCCGGCAACGTCCGACGTTTTTGAAGCAACTTCTTTGACGAGCTCGGCGCCCAGGTTTTCAAATTTATCCGGAAGCTCAATCTCCTTTGCGACTGTCACGCCGTCCTTGGTGATGTTCGGCGCACCAAAACTCTTATCGAGCACTGCGTTCCGTCCGCGAGGACCGAGCGTAATGCGAACTGCATTCGTGAGCTGATCCACGCCGCGTTTCATCGCGGTGCGTGCTTCCTCTCCGAAAATAATTTTCTTTGCCATAATTCCTAATTCATTATTCCTAATTTCGCCCGGAGGGCGATCACCCTTTGGGTGACTTTATTCAAGAACAGCGAGTAAATCATCCTCGCCCAAAATTTTGTACTCCACCTTGTCGACTTTAAATTCAGAACCGCCGTACTGACTGTATACGACTTTTTGACCGACCTTAAGATTGAGCTTTCTGACCTTCTCTCCATTGCCGATCGCGATGATCTCTCCTTCGGCTTTCTTTTCCTTATCCGCCGTATCGGGCAAATAGAGTCCCGATTTCGTCATCTCTTCCTGTGGCGTTGGTTTTACGACGACACGGTCACCCAGTGGATGAAGTTTCATACTCATCATTATGTGATTACGTTTGATTAATGTCATCCTGATTGAGTCAGAAGAATCTTCAATGGGGTCCTTCGACTCCCTCGATGTAACATCGGGGTCGCTCAGGATGACCCCGCGTTGCGGGGGCAATTAGCACTCTAAAGTGGAGAGTGCTAGCAGCAGCATTGTAAGGCAAAGGGTGTCCGCGTGTCAACCCAGCACCACTTTTGCGTCAGCTTGGCGAGCTAATCTAAAAATCCGGATACAATAAGCTTAGCGCACACGGCGCATGCGCCGCGGTGAAATCATGAACAAAAGTGGTGCTGGGTCAAGAAATACCTTGCTTCAGCAAAAGATTGACAAATTAGTTTAAAAATGCTATGATTTCCTGTTCGATAAGGAAGTAGAACCTTGAAAACGCAACAATCTTCGCCCTTTTTTAGGGCATGAGGAAAAGTCATGAAAATGACGAGACCGGAGTTTCGATTTCACTCTACCCTGCTCAGTGTCGCTCTCGTAGCCGGCATCGCCCTAGCCGTAACCGGCATGGGCTGCGCTCCTGCGCAGAAGCCGAGAAAGCCGCCTGAAGCCGAACGCAAAACGGATGCTGTGGCCGATCTCGCGCTGACTCCCCAGGAGATCGAAGCGCTCGCGAAGCTGGAAAAGTCGCCGCGGATAGCAAGCGGAACCGATCCGCTGCAGGAAGCGGTCATCACTACCACGCCGGACGAGAAAAACAGCATGACGCCCTCCGGCGTCTGTACCTATGGTATCAGGGCCGTGTATCCGGATGCCAACAGTGTTATCGCAACCAGCACGGCGCAAGCCAGATGCGATAGCGGGCTCACCGCTGATGATCGCGTAATCACGCGAGCTCATCGGTTGCTGAGCAACAGTCAGACCAACGAGTTCGTCGTGATCCGCTATGCGGAATGCGACCTCTGGTACCGGACGCAGTGCACCAGGCTCCTTAAGACGCAAGCGGCGCTCACAAAGGCACTTTCGCAGGAGAAGAAAAAGTGAATCCCTACACGATGGCCGCTTCGCTGGCATGTATCGGCGTAATGGTGTTCCTCGCAAACAATGAGGGTACGCTCACGAGCCGACAGATGAGACGCAGCGGAATCACCAACGGCCTTTCCTTTCTGCGGAATGCGGGCATGTGGAGCGAGATCGTTCTGCTGACTCCCGCCATCGGGATCATGTGCGACTACTGGCATCAGTGGTATCCAACGCTCGGTGTCATCGTCGCCGTGCTCCTGGGCTACATATTCACGATCGCCGCCTATATGGTGCGTCTGAATACGGCGACCTACGACAGTCACGTCTTTCGACCGGGACACATTCGGGTCGCCGGGATCGTCCATTTTTTCTACCTGCTGTGCGTCGTGAGCATAACGCTGCTGTTCTTCTTCTGCACGGATGCCCGTCCGCATGACGTACGGATCGTGACCTGTCTTGTCGCTTTGCACGTCGCTATCGCGAACATCGGCGTCGGACTCCTGCGGAACAACCGCGTCAACCTGCCCACTCTGGGCGCCACCGCTGCCTGCTGGGCGTTCCTCGCCTACGCAGCTTCAAGCTAAGGGGGAACAGATGGAACTCAGCCGAGAGGAACTGGGACAGCTGCAAAAAAATGCAGCCGCATTCATGCACGAGAAACGATTCACTCCGCCGTGCATCATGAGCGGCCACCCGGTCGATCATGTGCTCCGCGGGATCTTCTGCAAGGTCAAGAACTTCTCGACCATCACCAAGGTCGTCAGCGTCAACGGCGGCACAAAGCGGGCGTTTCTCATCTACCGCTACCCGCTGTCGTGGGTGCACAGCGTCACCGACAACCTGCAGCGGTGGGCATGCGGCAGACCGTCGACGAAGCCGTTCCGGCGTGCCACGTGGCAGAAGAGCTTCGTACCGAAGAGCACAATCCCCGTGATCGACCTGGGGCCCGGCTTCGAAGGCCTCGTCGCCATGGAGTACGTCCCGAACTTCAATCTCTGGGACATGCTCCAGGGTAACGCGAAGAAGTTGACCTACGACCAGCTGAGACCGATCCTGTTCAAGGTCATCGACGCGGTCAACGCCATGCACGCCCAAGGGCAATCCTGGGGCGAGCTCATCGCGAACAACATCATCCTGCACGAGGACAGCCTCGAGCCGGTGATCTGCGACACGGAAGTCGAGTACTGGAAGCGGACTCCGCTCAAGACGAGGAAGATGTTCGATTTCCGCGATCTCGTCTTCTCGATCTGCGGCGCCTCCAAGCTCCCGCCGGTCCTGAAGGAATCGCTCGCCGGAGAGCTGTTCGCGAGGATCCAGGATCGCGACACGAAAGCGCTGCTCGCGACGTACTGCAGCAAGCGGCGTTCCGTCGGCCAGGTGATCTTCTGGCAGGGCCTGGGAGGTTGTCTCTCCTGTTCCTGGGACGACTACAACGCCATCAAGCGCGCCATCGTCGCCGCCTGGGACCGATCGTAAAACCTTCCCGATACCCCTCCCGCCACCCTACGTCATACCCTCCTTATCGCTGCACTGCGGTTGTCATGCGGAGCAGCATCCCAAACGTTCATTCCTTCCGTCGAGCTAAGCTCGACACATGTCACGGTCAACGTGGCAGCAAGCCCGCTTCGATCCCCAATCGGAGCGGGCCTTTTCTTTTTGCCCACAAAAATATACGCGCGGATTACATCTGCACGACCGGACAGTAAAGCAACCCGCCTTAGGCGGGTTCTTCTTTTAAAAAAATCCCCCACCTGCGATCGGTGGGGGACCATAAAAACTTCCTTCTGCTTACTCGGGCTGGTCCGACCTCAGGAGTTTTCCCTCCTTGAATCGTGACGTGATGGTGACAAGCCGCTCGGGCGACTTCGTCGTGATGCCGACCGGGTACGCGAGAATCCTCATGGTGGCCGCCTCGGCGAGCACGCGCTTCGCATCGGCATCTGTGGCGCATACCACAAGCATACCGCATCCGCCATGCAACGTGCTGTACGCACGCCAGTCGCTCAGATGGTTCTTCGTGGTCCAGGAAAGCTCTTGCGCTTCCAGAAGCACCGGCGTAGGCCTCGGCATGCTTGAGAGATCGGCGCCGACTCCTTCAGGCAGCAGTTCGCCGAACTTGCCCCAGACGCCCCCTCCGGTGATGTGGGCGATGCCTTCAATGCGAGCAAGCGGAGGCCGAATGCTCCCGTCGTCATTCCAACCGATAAAGCGACAGATCAGGCGCGCATAGCTCACCGATGGTACTGTCAATTTGTAGACAAAGGACATCGCTTGCTCGCTTGCTCTGATCTTC